>CAZMDE010000006.1:0-23659 GCA_964564355.1 uncultured Bacteroidales bacterium
CTGAAAAATATTGGTAGCAATTACCAAACCTAACATAGAAAATGTAAATAATGAAAGTGTTGCAAAAAAACGCTGGAATCCTTTCTCACCTTTCATATATCCAATGCTGTATAAATGAACCATGAAAGAAACTGTAGTGATAACTACAAGCATCATAACTGATATAGGGTCTAATAAAATTCCTATATCTATATGCAGCTTATCTGTCAGGTTTAGCCAGGTAGTATTAAACGCAAGTATTTTTTGATAGACACCATCGACACAGCCATTAATAAAGAAATATTTATAAGCAACTAACAGGGATAATACAAAAGAAATAAATAGACCTGTAGTTCCTATAATACCTGCAACAACAGGTTTCATCTTGTGACCTGCCAAGCCTAAAAATAAAAAAAACAGAGCAGGAATTATCGGAATTAATATTGAAAAACTATAATTAGTCATATGTTAAAAATTTAATGAGACACAAGTATCTATGTTAATATTTCATTTCATTGACATTCTCAACGTCAATATTTGAAAATCTTCTGTATATATTAATAATTATGGCGATTGCGACAGCGGCTTCGCAGGCAGCAACAGCAATTACAAACAAAGAGAAAAAATGTCCCTGGAGCTTATCAGGATACAAATACCTGTTAAAAGCTACAAAGTTAATATTGACGGAATTGAGTATAAGCTCAACAGCCATAAGCATTGTGATAAGGTTTTTACGGGTAAGAAACCCATAAATTCCTACAAAAAACATGATTGTGCTTACTATAAGAAAATAATGCAATGGTATACCTGTGTTCATTATTTTAGATTTTAAAATTTAATTGTTAATTCGTTTTAATTTTTTTAGCAATAACAATAGCTGCAATCATAGCTGCCAGCAATAAAATACTGATTACTTCAAACGGTAATATATATCCGTCATCTTTGTAGGACATCAGACTTCTGCCAATTACATTCATGTCAATCTCTTTAGCTACTGCATCAGTTGCAGAAAATTTAAATTGTAATACAGTTGTTAAAGTGAGTATTAATCCAATTAGTGTTGCAAGAATGGAAAAAATAATCTTCATTGGTCCGACAGGTTCAAACTTCTGACTTATGTGACTTGTCAGTAATATTGAGAAAATAATCAGAACTATTATACCTCCTGCATAAAGCGTCAACTGCACTGCAGCAAGAAACTGAAAATTAAGCATGAAATATAGTCCTGAAGTAGCAACTAAAACAAATAACAGAAAAGTTGCTCCCCTTAAAATTCTTCTGCTTGTTACAGTGAGTACTGAAAACAAAACTATAACAGCGGAAAAAATAATAAACATTAATTGATTACCCGACATAATTATTTACGATTTATTTGTTAAAATTCATTGCTATTCAACACCTTTCATTAATAATGAACCTGTATTATTAAGAACTTTTGTAAGCTTTGCCCTGTCATAGACAGCATGTTCAAACTCCTGAGAAAAAGCAAGTGCATCTGATGGACATGTCTTTACACATAAAGCACAGAAAGTGCACATGCCTAAATGGTAAATATGCTTATCAATAATTCTTTTCTTTTTTCCCTCTTCATTAACAATACTTTTTGAGATAATCTCTATCGAACCATTAGGACAATTTATCATACAAATACCACAGCCAGTGCATTTATGCTCATTATTTTCGTTATGAGGCATAACGACTTCACCCTTAAAACGGTCATACATCTTCAGGGTTTTCCTGTTCTCAGGGTATTGCTGAGTAACTATCTCTCCGGGGTGAACAAAATAATACCCCGTTACTTTCATGCCGGTCCAGAGAGTCTTTATACCATGAAATATTTCAGATATATATTTAAACGGATTTAAGTTCATACATTAGTTTATAAAGTTTGTAAAGTTTATAAAGTTCAACTTTCTACTTTATAAACTTTTTATTTTTAACTGATTTAAAAATGCCAGCCCATAAGGACTATTAATGCCATTAATATAACATTTACAAGGTTAATCGGTAATAAATATTTCCATTCAAGTGTCAGCAACTGGTCAATTCTTAATCTCGGGAAAGTCCATTTGAACCACATCATTATAAATACACAGGCAGCTGTTTTTCCGACATACCATACAAATGGAGGAATGTAATCCATAACATTATTAAAAGCATGCCAGCCTCCAATGTGCAAAGGCATCCATCCTCCCCAGAATACTGTAGCTGCTATAGATGCAATAATAAACATATTCATGTATTCTGCTAGAAAGAAGAAAGCAAATTTGATACCTGAATATTCTGTATGAAAACCTGCTGTCAATTCTGATTCTGCTTCCGGAAGGTCAAATGGTCCTCTGTTTGTTTCAGCAGTCCCTGCTATAATGAAAATAAGGAAAGCAATTATTGCAGGAATATGACCTGTAAATATAAACCAGCCATTTGCCTGGTTCTCAACTATAGTTGATAGCTGCATGCTCCCGGCTAAAATACACATAGTAATTAATGATAAGCCGACTGATAGCTCATAGCTGACTATTTGAGCCCCGCTTCTCATTGCTCCTATTAAAGAATATTTATTATTGCTTGACCAGCCTGCAAGCAGTATACCTATAACACCCATTGAGGAAACTGCCATAACATAAAACACCCCGATATTGAAATCAATAGCATGCAGTCCTTTTGCAAAAGGTATTGCTGCTATTGCAAGGAATGAAGTTATTATAACTATAAACGGAGCAATATTAAAGAGTAAATTATCAGCATTTTTAATGTGTATAAGCTCTTTCATCAGTAATTTGAAGAGGTCGGCAAAAGTTTGAAAAAATCCAAAAGGACCAACTCTGTTTGGACCAACCCTGCACTGCATGAAAGCACAAACTTTTCTTTCTGCATAAACTAGATATAAACCAACAACAGCATAGAATGCAAGAATTGCAACTCCTATAATTGTCATTTCTGCCAGCAATGCCCACATTGGTGGCAAATTACTATATAAGAGCGTATCTATAGACTTTGTAAAGGATGTTAAATCGTATATATTAAATTTCATAGAATTATATTTTATCTATCAATATCAGGTATAACTAAATCAAGCGAACCATTAATCGCAACAAGGTCAGCAATTTTCAAGTCCCTTGCAACTACATTCAACATTGCGAGATTAGAAAAATTAGGAGACCTGAACTTCATTCTGTATGGATATTTTTCACCTTTACTTATTATAAATACATCCAATTCACCTCTTGCTGATTCTACTCTCTGCATGTATTCCCCTTCCGGTAGTTTTATTACAGGTTTCATTTTTGTCGCAAAATCACCTTCAGGTATATTATCTACAAGCTGTTCAAGTATTTTCATTGATTCCCACATCTCATCCATCCTTGCCTGGTACCTGTGAAATGAATCTCCTTCTGTATATAATATTTCTTTGAAATCAACTTTTGAATAAGCACTGTATGGATGATGTTTTCTAACATCACATGCAAACCCTGAAGCTCTGCCTGAAGGACCAGTTATTCCATAAGAAATAGCATCTTCAAGTGATAATACTCCTATGCCCTTGGTTCTTTCCTGCATTATGATATTTCCTGTTAAAAGTTCATCATATTCCGGCAGTTTTTTTCTGAAATATTTAATAAAATCTTTAATATTTTTCTGAAAACTCGGGTGTATATCCCACATCAATCCTCCTGGTGTATTATAACTATGGAGCAAACGACTGCCACAGCTTTCTTCAAATATGTCAAGGATTTTTTCCCTGTCGCGCAATCCGTAGAAGTAACATGTTAATCCCCCAAGGTCCATTCCGAAAGAGCACCACCATAGTTGATGAGATGCCAGACGCGATAGCTCATCAAGTATTGTTCTTATATATTTAACTCTTTCAGGAACTTCAATTCCTAGAGCATTTTCAACACAAAGACAAACTGCTTCGTTATTCATATGTGCTGACAAATAGTCCATCCTGTCTGTGAGGTGAATAATTTGCTGGTATGTTAATTTTTCGCACATTTTCTCAATGCCACGGTGAATATAGCCGCAGTGAGGTTGAATGCTCTTTACAATTTCACCTTTCAATGATATCACCAGCCTTAAAACACCGTGTGTTGAAGGATGCTGAGGTCCCATATTGACAATATATTCCTCATCCTCTTTAAGTACTTTTGGCAGATCCTTTATATCTATAGCTTCTTTCATAATTTATCTTTCAATAATATTTTCTTCGTCTGCATAATCTTTTCTTAATGGATAACCGCTCCAGCTTTCATCAAGGAAGAATCTTCTCATATCGGGATGGTTTTTAAACCTGATACCAAGCAGGTCATAAATCTCTCTTTCATGATATTCTGCAGTCCTCCATATATCTGAAACAGTCGGAAGCTGTGTATTCTCTCTGTCTGTAGTCTTTGTTTTTAAAACAACTGTATGGTCATACCTCGTAGAAGTAAGGTGATATATGACGTCTATACTGTCTTTCCAATCAACCCCTGTCTGGCAAAACAAATAATCAAAGTAAGTATCTTCAGACTCCTTTAATTTTTTTGACAGTTCCCTGAGTTTATCAGGAGCTAAAGTAACTTCAATATATTGCTTACCTTCAGCTATTTGAGCGTCAGGAACTATAGCAAGTATTTTGTTTTTTAATTCTTCGTTATTCATATTTTTCTATTTTTTTGATACTTAAGTCTCAATACTTGTGTCTGTTTAGACCCACTTATCAAGAAAATCCCTTTTCTTAAAAATAGTTTCTTTCTTTATTTTACGTTGTAATTGCATCATCCCGTATATCAGCGCTTCTGGTCTTGGAGGGCAACCTGGTATATATACATCTACTGGTATGACATGCTCAACCCCTCTGACAACATGATATGAATTATAGAAAAATGGTCCGCCAGATATGGCGCATGCACCCATAGCCACTACATATTTTGGTTCAGACATCTGGTCGTAGAGTCGTTTGAGTACTGGTGCCATTTTATTTACTATTGTACCTGCAATAATTATACAGTCTGCCTGGCGTGGACTGGCACGATATACCTCAAAGCCAAATCTTGACATGTCATGTCTGGAGGCACCGAATGCCATCATTTCTATCCCGCAACAGCTTGTTGCATAAGTCAGTGGCCAGACAGAATTCGAACGACCCCAGTTTATTATACCGTCTAATGTGGTAAATAAAATATTTCCACTTCCACTTTTATTGAATTCCTCAAGTGTTTCGTTATCCTTGAAGTCTTCATATTTCATTGACTTTACCTTTGGTTTCATTATCTTAGTCATTGAGTATATTCGGTTATCAAAATTATTAATTGTTAATTATCAATTTTTAATTGTCAATTGTTTTTATTCCCATATCAAAGCATGTTTCTTCCAGGCATAAAGTAAGCCCAGAGCTAATATAAAAAAGAATATTACTATTTCAACAAATGCAATCATACCCAGCTCTTTCATCACAACAGCCCATGGAAATACGAAGACAGTTTCAACATCGAAAATTAGAAATACTATTGCAAATAAATAATAACCCACATTAAACTGAAGCCAGGTCAATCCTGTTGTTGGTATTCCGCACTCATAAGATTCATGTTTCTGAGGATTAGTTGATCTTGGTGCTACTATATATGAAAATGTTATAGCACCTCCAACAAGAACAAGTCCAACAATAAAAAATAAAATTAATGATTGAGCACCCATATATATTAGAGGTTAGAAGTTAGACAATAGACATTAGATAATTAGAATCTGTATTAATTTAAATGTATAATTAAGAATTTAGACTTATCCGGTTTTCCTAATCCTTTTGAGATTTGTTCTTAATTATTGTTAAATAATTAACAGTTTTTTTGGGCAAAGATATATATATTTTGAACTTTCAAATAAAATTTAAAAACTCGTCCAAAACATTTTCTAATTAAATTATTTTTTATTCCCTCTATACACTTTGAATATCTTTATTTATAGCTTATTTAGATTCCTGTTTTCAAACGCAACTTTATTCTCCTTCATCATTGATAAATATCAATCATAAATTTTCAGCTTACAGATACATTAATTTAAAAGCCTGTTTTTTTAGAAATGCTAATATATTGTTTGTAAAGATTATTAAATAACTATTTTTGCACTTTGGAATTTAAATATTATAAATGGCGGGATTAAAAGAAATAAGACAGAGAATTATATCTGTAAACTCTACAAAGCAGATAACAAGCGCTATGAAGATGGTATCTGCTTCCAAATTAAGAAAAGCTCAGATACAGATTCTAAAGCTTCGTCCTTTTACTAAAAAATTCAATGAAATACTTGGTAACTTAGGCTCTGATATTGATAATGTTGATGATGGTAAATACAGCAAAGAGAGGGAACTTAAGAAAATATTGATAGTTCCAATATCTTCAAACAGGGGTATGTGCGGCTCATTTAACTCAAATATTTTAAAAGCCACAAGCCAGCTTATTGAAAATCAATTTTCAAATCAATATCAACAGAATAATGTTTACCTTGCTTGTATAGGTAAGAAAGCATTTGATTATTATAACAAAAGAAAATATAATGTTATTGAAAACTTTAGCAGCATTTTTGATTCACTTACATATAATAATGTTGATAAGATAGCTAAAAAGCTCATAGAACTTTATCTTAATAAAGAATATGACAAAATTATCATTGTCTACAATCAATTTAAGAATGCTGCTGTGCAGGAATTAAAATCTGAGCAGTTTTTACCATTGAAATTTGATATACCAAAAGGAGGTGAAGAAAAACAAACTGCTGATTTTATATTTGAACCTTCGCAAAATGAGATATTAAGTGAATTGCTGCCGAGATATTTGAAGATGCAGTTTTATAAAGATATACTCGAATCAAATGCCTCTGAGCATGGAGCACGTTTAACAGCTATGCATATAGCTACAGATAATGCTACTGAAATATTAAAACAGTTGAGATTATCTTACAACAAAGCACGCCAGGCATCAATCACTAAGGAGCTGCTTGAAATAGTTTCAGGAGCAGAAGCTTTAAAGGGATAAGAATGTAAATAAGTTTTATTAATCTTAATAAATCATAATCATCATATTAAATCAGTGTACAATAATTAAATGGTACACTGATAATTTAAGATTACTTATGATTAAATATGATTCTTTATTTATATAATTATCTTAGAGTAGGGTAGAAGGCGTCTTCGATATGTTCTATATGTGTATCTTCCCCGCAACAGACAATTGATATAATATCGAATCTTGTCTCAGTATTTATATTTCTTTTCTCAATAAATGTATTGGCAGCTCTTATAAGGTTCTTCTGCTTTGCCTTGTCAACGAAAGCTTCAGGTTCGCCGAAGTAAGAAGATTGTCTTGATTTAACCTCTACAATAACCAGGAAATCCTTATCCTTAGCAATAATATCAACCTCTAACTTACCAACTGTCCAGTTTGTTTCAAGAATAGTATAACCTTTTTTTTGAAGATAAGCCAATGCTAAATCTTCCCCTTTTTTACCTAATTCATTATGCTCTGCCATAATTATTTTGTTTCAAATTGCAGTTCTGTATTATCTTTGTTCACATAGAGCTTGGCTTTTCTGCCAATTATCATTGCGCAATTATCCTTTATATGACCTGCAGGAAAGCCAAAGCAGACAGGGTAATTATATTCTTTTACAGCTTCATAAATAATTTCTTCAGCAGTCTTTCCAAAAGGAACAGTATTATCTTTCATTTCAGTCATGCCGCCAACTATCAATCCTGCAAGCCCATCAAGCTTACCTGTGCGTTTCATATTCATCATCATCCTGTCTATATGATAGAGATATTCATCAAGGTCTTCAATAAATAGTATCTTTCCTCTGGTATCAATATCTGATTTGCTTCCGCAAAGACTGTAAAGTATAGATAAGTTGCCTCCTGTAAGGATTCCCTTAGCTTCTCCTTCTCTGTTCAAAGACACGCAATTTATTGAATAGGATAATTTTTCACCAAACAGACTTTTCCTTAATGTATTAAGAGATTGATTATCGCTTCCATCTGCGGAGAAGTTATAAGGCATAACTGCATGCAATGTTTCTATTCCATAGTTTGTGTGAATATGAGAATGCAGAACAGTGGCATCGCTATATCCAATTATCCATTTTGGTTTCTTTACGAAATTGCTGAAGTCAAGCATATCAATTATTCTCACAGTTCCGTATCCACCCCTTGAACAAATGACAGCCTTTATGCTCTCATCATCCAGCATGTTTTGAAAATCCTCAGCTCTTTGTTTATCAGTGCCTGCAAACTGGTTATATTCTTTAAAAAGATTATTTCCTAATACTACATCAAGTCCCCATTCTTTAAATTTATTAATTGAAGGCAATACCTCTTGTTCGCTTATCTTTCGTGCAGTTGATGCAATAGCAATCTTATCACCTTTCTTTAAATAGGTTGGAGTAATCATGAATAAAAATTTTAACAAAGATAGAAAAAAGTAATTTTGTTGTTTACTGTAAATATTTATTCAATATTAAAAAGTAAAATTTATGAGATTGTGGTCATTACATCCTAAATATCTTGATTCAAAGGGACTTATTGCACTTTGGAGGGAGGCATTGCTGGCAAAGAAAGTCCTTGAAGATAAAACTAAGGGATATAAAAATCATCCGCAGCTTGACAGGTTTAAGAAAACTGAAAGACCTGTTGACAGTATAAACCAATATCTGAGCATAGTATACCTGGAGGCAGAAAGAAGGCAATATAATTTTAATAAAGATAAAATCAATTGGGACTTTAAGGCAACCAGATTATCAGTAACCATGGGACAAATTGATTACGAAGCTTTGCATCTGTTGAGAAAACTTAAGACAAGGGATATGAAAAAATACAGAGAATTAAAAGCAATAAAAAAGTTTGATTCTCATCCGCTTTTTAAGATTGTGGAAGGTTCTGTTGAAGATTGGGAAGTAATCAATGATTAGCTTTAAAGTTTTTCTTTTGTGATAAATGATTATAAAATTTTCTATTAGATTTCTATTTAAAATAAATCCAATTGGTTTTCGTCTTTTTTAGATTTCTTTTTAGCTTCGGTTTGCTGAAATTCCGCAAGTTCTAATTCTATATTGTTTATAAAGGGACTTTTGGGCAGGTGGTATTCTTTGCCAAATAAGAAACGTTTGGCAGCATAAGAAAGATAAAGATGTTTCTTAGCGCGTGTCATCCCAACATATAACAATCTTCTTTCCTCATCTCTATTGGTTTCCAGAGTATCAAAGAGTGAGTATGGAATAAGCCCATCCTCACAACCGACAATGAAAACGCATTTAAATTCAAGCCCCTTTGAAGCGTGCATTGTCATTAATGCTACGTTTTCAATATCATGCCTGTAAGCATCGGGACTGTTACCCAATATTGTATATTCTAAGAAAGCATTTATATCATCTCCAAAATCATTTGACAGCTCAAGCAGCTTTTTAATAGCAGCCTCATCTTTGCTCAATTCGTTGCGGAAATAATGATTTATAATACTATTAAGAGATACAGCAACCTTCGATTCTTCAAATCGGGTTTTACTTATCGGAGAATCTGCACGCCTGATAATGTTTTTCTCAAGAAGCCTGTTTTTCAAATAATCATTATCTGGATTTAAAGAATACCTGACAAAATCGAGGATGCTGACAATCGGCTCCTGCTTGAAAAATGGAGTATCACCTATTGCCTGATATGGAATGCCATGGTCTTTTAATGCTTTCTCAATAGGATTGAACTGCCTGTTGATTCTGCATAAGACAGCAAAATCAGATAAAGTAAGATTATCATCAGATTCATTGCCATTACTAATGCCGCTATCCATAGAGAAAAACCTCAATCCGCCAATCATTTTTTCTATTGTTCTTGCAACGAATTCGGCTTCGCTTTTATCTGTCTGATTTTTTACTATGTTAATTTTTATACCCTCTTTGGTGCCTTTGATAGTTCGGCGTTCGGTGTTTAGATTGCTGATAACTGATTCAGATGACTTAATGATAATATCTGTACATCTGTAACTATTCTTTAAGTTATAAAATGCAGCTTTTGGATAATCTTTTTTAAACTGATTTATAAAACCGACATCAGCTCCGCGAAATTCGTAAATAGCCTGGTTTGGGTCGCCTATTGCGAAGAGGTTAGAATTGCTATCCGGCATAAGCAACCTGATAAGCTGGTATTGAATATAATTGATATCCTGGTATTCGTCAATCAGAATCCATTTATATTTTTCCTTGTATTCATTCAGTATATCAGGGCTGGCATTGAAAATTCTTACTGGATAAAAAAGCAGGTCGTCAATATCATAAGCATTTCTCTCAGCCAGAGTGGATTCGTAATTTTTAATTATCTCAAATAAATATGGCTCTGCTTCAGCAAGATTTTGTTTGATATTAGAAATTGTTTTGCAAATATCATTTATACGTTTCTTTTCAAAACCAGTATTTTTTTCAATAATAGAGTGTTTTTCGTTTTCATCTATAATGATAAAATTCTTCTTCCTCCTGGTAAGTTTGTAATGCTCTTTCAGGATTGACAATCCAAATGCATGAAATGTGGAAATCATCATACCTGAAGCTGAATTTCCGGCAGGCAATAGCCTGTTAATTCGTTCCTTCATTTCATTCGCTGCCTTGTTTGTAAAAGTAACTGCAAGAATGTTTTCAGGTATTACAGCATTATTCTGAACGAGGTTTGCAATTCTGTTAGTTAAAATATACGTCTTGCCAGTTCCCGGACCGGCTATTACGAGTGCAGGTCCATTAATATGGGCTATTGCATGATTCTGTTCATCATTGATTGTGTATTTTGTATTAGACTCGTTAACAAGTGGGAAGTCAGGTGGACGAAGCGAGGACGCTTCGCCCAACAAGGGAGTAGGGAGTTGTGAGTTCGTAGTTCGTAGTTCGTAGTTCGTAGTAGGTACCGGGGATAGATTAGGGGGAAGAATTAAATCAGAAAATGTTAATTCCTTAATGCCAGAAGTTTTTATTTCATCTTTGTTGAACACTTTGATTTGTCCGTATTGACCATCAAAACCATGCTGTATTCTGATGTCTCCGTTTCTCATACGTCCGATTGCTTCAGCAAGAATGTCATTTCCGATTCTTTTAATTTCATCAATCGGTATGTCAAGCAGGATATCAAGCTCAGGTCCTAACTTTTTTAAAAGAAGCATATAAGCATTATCAAGCTTTTTGGAAGTGCCTCCTAAATTTGCAATTTCTCCAAGTATTTCTTTTAATGGAATTATATACTGAAAAGGCAGGCGGTTTGTTCTGTCAGTGGGCTTATCCCTGTCTGACAACTGAGCAACCCTGTTCATTACTCCATTTGTTATTTTTCTTTGGCAAACCGGACAGATTCCTAAATTTCTTATAGTTTCTATAGGGTCCCAGCAAACGCCGCATTTACTATGCCCTGCATAATGATATTTACCTTCCTGGGGATAAAGGTCAATTGTGCCGAGACATTGTTCAGGATCCCCTGTTTTCAGAGCATTTATAATAGACGGATATGAGATGTCAGTTTTAAATATATTAGCATTCCTCCCTAATTTTTCAGGGGAATGTGCATCTGAATTTGAGATAAGAGTGTATTTGTCAAGAAAACTGCACACCCAGTTCATTGATGGGTCTGAAGAAAGTCCTGTTTCAACAGCATAAATATTATCTGATAAATCTTCATAACATTCTTTTATTGAATCAAAACCTGAATTAGCTCCAAGCACAGAAAACCACGGAGTCCATATATGTGCAGGAACAAAGAATATGTCAGGTGAACAATTTAATAATATTTCCAGAAGGTTACGCGCATCAAGACCTAATATTGGTCTGCCATCTGATGTTATATTAAAACCAAGATTAGATAGCTTCTGCTGAATTCTGTCAACTGTCTCAAAGTCGGGTGCAAAAACTATATTGTGTATTTTACGGGTCTTACCAGCTTTCTTGTAAATATTGCTGATTTCAGCAGTAAGCATGAAGCGAACGTCTGATTGAAGATTAGAATTTGTGCCTGTAATGCCGAATGGATTTTCATTATCCTTTATAAATTCTTTTTTTAGCTTATATAAGCCGGGTTCAGCAGGCTCTAATTTTTCTTTAAGCTCCTTGAGCCAACCGGGGTGAGTGAAGTCGCCTGTTCCAATCAGCTTAATTCCTTTTAATCTTGCCCAAAAGTCTAATGATTCAGGCTTAAGCTCTTTGCTTGTTGCTATTGAAAAGTGTGAGTGAATATGAAGATCAGCAATAAACCTCATTAATTGCGGATTAATTTTGCGTTACCTTTATCATCTGATTTATATAATCCTTTATCAAGCTTCTTCTTAACTTCTGAAAACCCTTGTATTGTAAATTCAACATCTTCAATAGTATGCACAGCAGTTGGAATCAGCCTAAGCATAATAACGCCTTTGGGAACAACCGGATATACCACTATTGAGCAGAACACATTATAATTTTCTCTAAGATCAAAATTTAGATTAGCAGCTTCCATCACTTCGCCATTCAAAATCACAGGTGTTACAGGCGACTGTGTATTTCCGATATTGAATCCCTTTGCTTTTAATCCTTCCTGTAAAGCTTTAACAATAACCCATAATTTTTCTTTCAGTTCAGGGTTTGTCTTTATTATTTCTAACCTTTTTATGGCACCTATAACCATTGGCATAGGTAAAGCTTTAGCATAGGTCTGTGAACGCATATTGTATCTGAGATAGGTAATTACTTCTTCGTCATTACTTGCTATAAATCCACCAATACCTGCCATTGCCTTAGCAAATGTTGCAAAATACAGGTCTATACCATCCTGTACACCCTGCTCTTCCCCTGTTCCAGCTCCGGTTTTACCCATGGTGCCAAATCCATGTGCATCATCTACTAATAACCTGAAATTATATTTCTTCTTAAGCTCTACTATATCTTTTATTTTTCCAAGGTCACCAGACATACCGTAAACACCCTCAGTAATTACTAAAATACCTCCACCTGTCTCTTCAGTCAGCTTAGTAGCACGCTGAAGCTGTTTTTCCATGTTTACAATATCATTATGGGGATATACATATCTTTTCCCTATATGCATGCGAAGACCATCAATAATACATGCATGCGCTTCAGAGTCATAAACAATAACATCTTTACGGTTTACCATGCTGTCAATAATAGACACCATTCCCTGATATCCATAATTCAATAAAAAAGCTGATTTTTTATTTACAAATTCTGCAAGCTCTTTTTCAAGTTGCTCGTGATATTTAGTCTGACCTGACATCATTCTTGCACCCATTGGATAAGCCATACCCCAGGTTTTTGCTGCCTCAGCATCTGCTTTTCTTATCTCTGGATGATTAGCCAGACCTAAATAATTATTCAGACTCCAAACTAATTTCTCTTTTCCATTAAACATCATTTTATTGGATATGTCCCCTTCTAATTTTGGGAATGCATAATATCCTTCAGCCATTTTTTGATACTGACCCAATGGTCCGTGATTACTTTTATTAATTTTTTCAAATAAATCCATAGCTCTTTTTGATTTTATATTTGCTTTGCAAAACTAAATGAATTATTAAATCAAAGAGTTAAAATAATGAAGTTAATATTATAAAATTATAAGGAATGTTTATATAAACAGAAAGGCTGTAAAACAAAAAATCCTTCCCTGTATCAGGGAAGGATTTTTTGTAAAAATCAAATTCTTCTTAATTATCTTGCAATCATCAAAATATTTGTCTTTGTATAAGTTGATGAGCTGTTAGTAGCTTCAATTCTGCAATAATAAACACCTTGTGTTAAAATAGAACCGTCGAACTGAACAGTATATTTACCTGCTGATTGTCTTTGATCTGTTATAGTAGAAATCTTTTCTCCTAAAACATTATAGATATTAATTTTTACATTAAGATCTTCCGGTATAACATAATCAATATTAGTGACGTTGTTAAATGGATTTGGATGATTATACAGATTAAAATCAGAGCTTGTTGAATTATTTAATACAAGCTTAGGCATAATCAAATTATCATTGTTGATAGCATTATCATTATTATCTACAATTATACTTTCATTTGATAATAGCTGTAAGCCTTCAGGATTTTGATGTCCATTATAAACAGCTTTTAAAACGAATACCGGTTTATCAGGACTTATATTCAATCCTTGATTATCTGCAGACCAGGCAATATTGATGCCATCATTAGTAATATTATATATAATACCTTTTTCTTCAGAATTTAATCCAATGATTTTAAGATTCAAATCCTGATTCTTTAACTTTAATCCTAAAGCACCAAGCTCGTTGATGTCATTAATATAAACTGGTAAATCAAATTGTTTTCCAATATTAATATTCAGCATTCCAGCATTATTTACAGAAGTATACATGTTTTTTGGAGGAATATTGGAATAAGAACCATTAACATCACCTGTACAAATAGCCTTTATATTTTTATCAATAACATCGATACTTAAAACTGTAACTAAAGGATTACTAAATATCCAATCTGGAACAGTAACTTTGTCCTTATTAACGAAGCTGGTTATAACACCAATATATCTCCTGTTAATTACTAAAGCATCTTTAGGATCAATTTTTGTATCACTATTAACATCTGCTGCTAATTTTTTAAGAGCATCTGTAATAAGCTTTACGCCAATGTAATGCCTGTTAACCAATAATGCATCAGCAGGATTACTGCCACCCCAGGTTTTTGAAGTGCTGCCTATGAGCTTATAATCACCGTTAACAACATCAGCAAAAACATAGAAGCCATTATCGTCAGTTTCAACTTTTTCAATTAGAGAGTCAGCTGTTGTAAATAGAGAAACATTTGTAACAGTATTGTTAGTGCGACTGCTCATTCCGAAAGAATCTTTATTTTCATATTTCACATAACCGGATATAGTGAATTTGAATCGAACACAACCATTAACAAAAAGTTCTACAATTTTAGGTGTAATGGTATTACAAACATTGGTGATTTCACAGGTATAAAGACCTTTATCATCACATGAAACAGAGCTAATGTTAAATGTACTATTAGTTTGACCAGGTATTTCAACTCCGTCCTTTATCCATTTAAAGGTAAAAGGAGTTGTTCCGCTTGGATTCAAAGTATAAGTAACATTGTCATCTAATTCTTTAATTTGCTTTGTATATTTTATATTTGAAACAGGAGCTGTGTTGACAGTTAAAGTAAAAGTAGGAATATCAAGGTATCCGCATGCATTGCTAACTCTGCAGGTGTAGGTATCATAATCAACAGGCAGAGCTTTGCTTATAGTATATTTTGATGTTGTAGCTCCTGTAATGTTCTTCGAACCTTTTTTCCACTGATAGCTCATTTCGGTACCTGTAGCATCAACTGTAAAAGTTACTGCAGCATACTGGCAAACAGACTGGTTTTGTGGTGAACTTACTATACCTGGTAATGGACATGTTCTGCCTGTGAATTGATTTCCGCATAAAGTTCCGGTTGTTTCATTTGCACCGCTTACACTATAATTTGGTGCACTTGGTCTTGCGGTAGGTAATAAATTCCAGCTTCCATTCCACCAGAAAATATCAACAGTATTGTAAGTTCCTACCAGGTCAGTAGGAGAATTAGCAGAATATGAGTAAGTTGCATCATATGTGTAAGTGCCTGAACAAGCATCGTCTGTAAAATTCCAATACCTGCTGATAAAATTAGCTGATAGATCATTCGGGTGCTTACCGTCTACTACATTTACCCCGATAGTCCTGGGTGCGCTGTTAGCTGTAAAGTTAAGAGCTAGCGGAGAATAATCGATTGTTGCAGTAGCATCACCGATTGGATATAAAAAGTTTGTAGCACCGGATTTATATATTTTCATTACTTGCCCTGTTTTACCACCTGTTTTGTCAGCAATAACCATCTTGGTGGTACCAAAAGTGCCCTGAAAGTTAGCATCTGTGCCCATGGTAAGGTTGAAATTATCAATGTCAACTGTACCTGATGTCAGAGTTACCGAACCATCAGCGCTGACATTTCCCTGTAATTTAAAATTTGAGGGATTATCAAATTCTGCTTTTTGAAACTGAGTTGTCCCGGTTCCTCCTATAAGTTGTTGACCGGTAGTATTTGTGAATTTAGCAGTTGAAGTCTCTGTACCAATAAATTCTCCGCTATTATTCAAATTACCGCTGACAACCATATATACATTTCCCGAAAGCTTACATTTGGCGCCATTTGAAAGAGTCACATGAACGGGGGTAGCAGCAAAACCAATAAGCTGAAAAGATACTAAAAGTATCATTAAAGCAAGATAATTAAATTTTCTCATAATTTATTATTATTTAAGTTTAACAAAATTTGTGAACAACTGTTTAATTTGATTATGCAAAGATAATACTTTATTTTTATACTTCAATAATTTTTATAAAAAATCTTATAATAATATACAGGAAGCAAAAATAATAAAATAGTTTTTAATAATAACAATATTTTTTTTATAATACTGAATAGCAATAAATTAAACATAAAACATGTATGCTATGCTGATATTATATCTTCGAAAACGAATTTCAAAATTATCACTTTTTATTAAAACAAGTTAAAATTTTTTTAATGTTTTAATAAATTTAATCAGTAGTTGTATTTAATAAATTATAATATAAGTTTTACCCATAAATTAAATTCAAAAAACTTTAGATTATAGTCCAAATAATATAAACTATTTCCATAAAATGGATAAATGAAATACACATATGAAATCTAATGCGTTGATTAATAATGATTTAAATTTGTTGGTATTTTATTTGTTAATAAATAAACAGACAATTGATAACAATTTGAACAATTAAATAGTAAAAGCATGAATAAAATAGTAAACACCGAGAAACTTTATAACCTCGCAAAACTCAGAGAAATGCTTGATGGTAATGATAATGCAGTTTCATCTATGGTAAATAAATTTATAAAAACTATACCTCAATTTTTATCAGAGTTGAATATATATGTTAAAAATAGTGATTATGAAAGGGCAAGAAAGATATTGTATAATGTAAATTTTAGCATGGATATCTTAGGTATTACAGCTTATAAAGAGGAATTAAGAAATATTGAGGAGTATACATCAGACACATCAAAATCAAATGAATTAAAGCAACTTGCCAAAAAACTGAATTTAACTTTTAAAGAAGTTGTGAATCAATTGCAGGAAGATTTACAAGATGATAGAACTTAGAAGGCTTATAACTCATTATCTCACATTTCATATTACATTCCATTCTTCAATCTCAAATCCGTATTTTGTTAATAACTTTTGAAATGCTTGTTTTTACTTGTGTTTTACAATTAAATATTGTGTAGAACCTGTAGAAAAAAATAAGCAGTTTTGATATCATGCAGATTAATAATTAGCCTACTATTGCATGAATTTTTAAAGTCAGATAAAACAAAAGTTAACTGTAAGAAATATAAAACAGAAAATAAATATGGAAAATAAAAGAGAAGTAAAAGTTGTATTTACAACAAATGAACCCTCTGAAGATGGCGAGCCTCCAAGTTCGCGACAGTGTATAGCTCACCGCAAAACCCAACTGAGGAATATTTCTCAAAATTTTAAAAGCGATTTTTATGATGAAGAAAAAATAAAAATCAGCCCAAAATCTCTTGAATTTCTTCATAAATTTTTCCCCTTTGCTACTGAAAAAGATTGGAATAGCTGGAAATGGCAACTTAAGAACAGCATTACAAACATTAAGCAGCTTGAACAATTTGTCAATTTGTCTGAAAATGAACTCAAGCCTATAGTAGATATAAATAATTCCCTTCCTTTAAGAATTACCCCATATTACGCAAGCCTTATATCCAGAGATAATCCTGATCAGGCTCTCAGAAGAACTGTAATACCGAATCTTGATGAACTGATAAAAACTCAAGGGGAAGCTTCAGACCCTTTATCTGAAGAGCATGACAGCCCGGTGCAGAATATAGTTCATCGTTATCCTGACAGGGCTTTATTTTTGGTTACTGGTTTCTGTTCCACCTATTGCAGGTATTGCACAAGGTCGCATATGGTGGCAAAGGATAAATGTCACTTCGGTATTGAAGCCTGGAAAGAGGGTTTACAGTATATAAGAGAGCATAAAGAAATTAGAGATGTATTAATTTCCGGCGGTGATGCTCTTACAATGCCCGATACTCATATTGAATATTTGCTGGCAAGCTTGAAGCAAATATCACACCTTGAATTTGTCAGGATTGGTACAAAAGTTCCTGCAGTGTTACCTCAGAGAATTACTAAACCCCTTATAAATATTCTTAAAAAATACCATCCTTTATGGATGAGCATTCATTTTACACATCCTGATGAAATTACCCGTGAAGTAAAAGAAGCTTGCGAACGCCTTGCTGATGCTGGCATTCCGCTTGGAAGCCAGACTGTCCTGCTTAAAGGAATTAATGATGATGTAGAGACTATGAAGGCTCTCATGCATGCTTTACTTAAGATAAGGGTGCGCCCCTATTATCTTTATCAATGCGACCCGATTTTAGGCTCTTCTCATTTCAGAACTCCTGTAGAAAAAGGTCTTGAAATAATTAGAGGTCTACGGGGATTTACTACAGGGTATGCTGTTCCGCATTATGTAATAGATGCTCCCGGTGGTGGTGGTAAAATACCTTTGTTACCGGAATACTATGTTGGCAGGGAAGGGGATAATGTTATACTGAGGAATTATGAAAATAAGACCTTTAAGTATCCTGATGCTATCTGAATCTGTTTCATTTGTTCACTTGTTTATTCCTAATTTTTAATTCTTAATTCCTAATTATATGAAGGTTGGTATTACTTATGATTTAAAAGAAGATTATCTGAAAGAGGGCTTCAGCGATGAAGAGGCGGGCGAATTTGACAGACCGGATACTATTGATGCTATTGATAATACCTTAGTGCAGCTTGGTTATGTTACTGAAAGAATTGGGAAAGTAAAGCAATTAGTATCAATGCTTGAAGCTGGTAAACGCTGGGATATTGTATTTAATATTTGCGAAGGTATGTATGGAATTGGTAGAGAAGCCCAGGTTCCGGCTTTGCTGGATGCTTATAATATTCCTTATACATTTTCTGATACAATGGTTATGTCATTATCATTGCATAAAGGGATGACCAAACGCATTATCCGTGATTGCGGAATTCCTACTGCCGGGTTTGATATAATTGAAAATATCAGTGATATTGAGCAGGTCAGTCTCCCTTACCCTTTGTTTGCAAAGCCTATTGCAGAAGGCACTGGAAAAGGAATTGATATTACATCAAAAATAAATAATAACTATGAGTTGCTTGCAACATGTACAAATCTGCTGAAAAAATTCAATCAGCCTGTCCTTGTTGAAACTTTCCTTCCGGGAAGGGAATTTACTGTAGGAATAACAGGAACCGGTCAGGACTCGCAAGCTATAGGTGTATTAGAGGTTATTCTTAATGATAATGCTGAGAAGAATGCCTACTCTTATTTGAACAAAGAAAAATGCGAAGAGTTTGTAAAGTATATAACAATTGACGGTGAGCTTGCAGATAAATGCAAAAAAGTTGCCCTTGATTCCTGGAAACATCTTGGTTGCAGGGACGGAGGAAGAGTTGATTTAAAGCTTGATGAAAATGATATTCCTAATTTTCTTGAGGTTAACCCGCTTGCTGGTTTGAATCCTGTTCACTCAGATTTACCTATACTTGCAACCCAGATGAATATCAGCTATGTGGAATTAATCAGGAGAATTATGGATTCTGCGACGAAGAGAATTAGTCGTAAGTCTTAAGGAACATATGAATAAATGAACAAGAACGTAGTAGTCTTATTTAATAAGTTATCTGATAATGCACTTGCAGATGAAGCTGACGTATTGCAGCAATTAGAAGTAGTTACAGAAGCTTTGACTTTACTCGGTTATAAACCTGTCAAAGTCCCGTTTTCTTTTGACATCCAATACTCAATCAATATGATTAAAAGCATTAACCCTGCTTTTATTTTCAACCTTGTTGAGTCAGTTGAAAGTCATGATGAACTCATTTATTTCGCACCGGCAGTGCTCGAAATGCTTAAAATTCCTTATACTGGGATTTCTTTGGAAGTTATGTTTATCACAGCAAACAAAGTTCTGACAAAAGAGCAGCTTGTTTATCACGGTATAAATACTTCCGAATGGTTGCAATTAAATGAATTGGAAAAGCTGCAAAAGAATGAGAAATATATTTTAAAACCATTATGGAGTGAAGGTTCACTTGGATTAGACGAAGATTCTGTCTTTGCCGGAAATGATATTGAGTTTATTGAGAAATTAAAAAATATAAAAGATAAGAGCTCCTTTTTTATTGAGAGATTTATTGATGGAAGGGAATTTAATATCTCTGTATTAGGCGGATTGGATGAGCCTGAGGTACTTCCTACGGCAGAGATTATTTTCAGGGATTACCCGGAAAATAAACATAAAGTTGTTGGCTATAAGGCAAAGTGGAATGCTGATTCCTTTGAATACAATAATACTATCCGCTCTTTCAGCTTTTCTAAGGAAGATGATAATCTGCTCCGGGAAATGAAAAATATATGTATTAAATGCTGGAAGAAATTTAATATGAAAGGTTATACGCGTGTTGATATGAGGATTGACAAGAATAACATTCCTTTTGTTCTTGAAATTAATCCAAATCCTTGCATTTCACCCGATGCAGGATTCATTGCAGCAGCTAAACAAGCTGGCATGGATTATAAAGATGTTGTTAAAAGAATAATTAACGATTTGATAATCTGATAATCTGATAATCTGTTTTTATACCAATGAACCAATAGAATATGGAAAATATTAATTTCAGGTATCTCCCCAAAGAAGAGGATATAGAAAACATAAGAAAAATAACTCAATCCACAAACTTCTTTTATGATTATGAAGTGTTAGTCGCAGTTGAATTAATAGAAGAAAGACTAACAAAAGGAGAAGCGAGCGGCTATAGCTTTGTATTTGCTGAGTCTGATGGCAAAACAATTGCATATTCCTGTTACGGGCTAATTGCCTGCACTAAGAACAGCTATGACCTTTTCTGGATAGTAACGCATAATGATTATAGAGGAAAGGGCATAGGAAAGATTCTTTTAAAAGAAACTGAAGCGAAAATAAAAGAGGTGGGTGGTAAAAGGGTATATGCTGAAACTTCTTCAATACCTAAATATGCTCCTACCCGTAAGTTTTATGAATCAACCTATTATTTTGCCGAGTCTGTACTCAAAGAATTTTACAATGATAATGATGATAAAATTACCTATGTTAAGATTCTTTAAAAATCATTATCTTTGTAAAATTATATTGAATAGAGATTATATCGAATAAGGTTTTTATATAATATTTAATTTTTTTCTCTTTGAAACTCTTTGAATTCTCTGTGAAACTCTGTGTAATATTTTTTTAAATGATACTTTTATCTTATTCAATATAATCTCTAATAGATATTAAATAGTTAGACATTTTTAACTTATTACATGAAAAAGGATTTTAATGAAATAAGGTCTTACACTGATAATGAAGTGCCGAAGGTTATGAAAAACTTGTCCAAGGAGAAGATGTTCATAAACCTTATTATGCAGTTCGTACCTTCATTAACCATTCGGCAGATAAAGGAAAAGTTAAATTCTATCAATACTATCTTTGACTTTCAGACTCAGATTCTTTATCCAATAATCCAATCCATTCTGAAAAGAAGCTCATCAGGTATGACTTTTGAAGGTCTGGAAAACGTGGAGCACGATAAACCATATCTATTTATCTCTAATCACCGTGATATTATATTAGACCCTTCTTTATTAAACCTGATACTTTTTGAAAATAAATACGAAACAAGCCAGGTAGCAATTGGAAATAACCTATTGATATATTCATGGATAAAAGATATGCTTAAGCTTGCAAAAAGCTTTATTGTTAAGCGTAACTCTACTTTTTCCCAGGTTTATGACCAGTCTGCTCTTTTATCATCATATATCAGGCACATGCTTATTGATAAAAAATCTTCTGTTTGGATTTCTCAGCGTGAAGGTAGAACAAAAGACGGGGATGATAAAACACAAGTGACAGTTCTCAAAATGCTCGCAATGAGCTTTGATAAATCTTTAGCTGAAGGGTTTTCCGATCTTAACATAATCCCTGTTTCTATTTCCTATGAGTATGAGCCATGCGATATACTTAAAGCTGTCGAAATTCAGTCTAAGCTTACTAATAGATTCTTCTTTAAAACACCTAAAGATGATTTAAAAAGCATGCTGACAGGCATACTCGGTCAAAAAGGACACATTCACTTTTCTTTTGGAAAACCTTTAAAAGAAGAACTTTTATCTTTAGATAAAATCGAAACTAAGAATGAACAGCTTAAACATCTTGCTACTATTATCGATGAGCAGATTTATAAGAATTACAAGCTTTGGACTGTTAATTACATAGCTTATGATGTGCTTAATAATTCAAATACTTTTACTGAGCATTATACCCCTGATGATAAAGCAGCTTATATAAATTATATTGACAGAAAATTAGCTAAAAGCAAAGGGGATAAGAATCTTCTTGAAAACTTCCTTATAGGAATGTATGCAAACCCTGTAAAAAACATAATCCGTAATTTGTAACTTGGAATTGGACTATTACAGATACCGTATCGGTATAATCATTAAAATCTGCGTCATCAGCGTTAAAAAAAAAAAAAAAAACCTTATTCTTCTTCCTTAAACCTTAGTATAAAACCAAACACAACGCAATTCAGACCTTATTACCTTATTTTCCATTCCCTATTCACCGGTTATCTGTTTTTGATGTTGGATTAGATCTTGCTAATCCCTTTGACTTTGCGTTTTAGCTTTACGACTAAAGACTTACGACTTTTCTTAGAATATTTCCCCATTGGTTCATAAAGAACCATTTGCTCTTCCCTTGCTACTTTAAGAACATAGTTAGATATAAACAACTCCTCACCTTTCTGATTTGATGTCGGTGTTTGGTTCCTCATTCCATATGTCAGATTCCATCCCTGAACATTTGCAAATGAGAACAATTCTCTGATGAATGGACTGTCATCGTATGTCAAAAGCCATTTGTGCTTACAGTTTTTCATTGTTTCTGCAAATCTCACATGGTCAAAACCTTTATGTAAATTCCCATTTTTCCCATATAAAGCAGATTTTGTAGCAGAATGATATGGCGGGTCAAGAAATAAAAATACATTCTTCCCTTCTGCATTAATCACTTCCTCATAATCAAGGTTTGTAATCCTTGTATCATGTATTACCTTACTTAATTTTCTTAATCTGTCTATGCTCGAATCTGTAAATCTCCCTTTAAATGAACCCTCTGAGTATCCTCCACTTTCTGTCGTTCCTGAAAATGTTATTCTGTTAAAAACAAAAAATGCACTTGCTCTTCTGACATCATCAAATTGTTCAAGATTATCAAGTAAATATCTATATAATTCTTTTCCTGTTTTATATTCTTCCTTCCATTTCCAAACCTGTTCTATCATCCCATCCAGGTTCTTCTGGCTGATTTCCCAGAATTTATATAATGGATAATATAGGTCATTTATCCAGAACTTTTTTGTTGGCTCCTTTTGTTTCAGATATATAAAGAGAGAGCCTCCTCCTACAAAGGGTTCCCTGAATTCATCAAACTTTGGAACAATTGATGCAATTGTTTCTATAGCT
>CAZMDE010000007.1:0-22745 GCA_964564355.1 uncultured Bacteroidales bacterium
ACTCATATATAAAATGATGGGAGGGGAGTATAAGAATATCATTGTTAAATTGCCTCTTTTAGAAGGATATATAAGAAAAAGAGCTTCCCGAAAATCCTTAGTTCCGGTAATGATTACGGCAGAAGGAAAAGCAAAACCATTAACATATCATGGTTCAGCAGACATACATTCATATAATTCTGCAGATGGTTTGATGATAATTGAAGAAGGTATCAGTGCAATAAAGGAAGGAGAATTAGTTAATGTACGATTGCTATAACCGTAAAATAAACTACCTGAGAGTATCAGTTACCGACAGATGCAACCTAAGGTGTAAATATTGCATGCCTCCGGAAGGAATTAAGCTTCTGAACCATAGCGAAATATTAACCTTTAATGAAATATATGAAGTAGTAAGAATTGCTGTTGAGATGGGCATAGATAAAGTCAGAATAACAGGCGGAGAGCCCTTAGTTAGAAAGGGAATAGTTAACCTGGTGTCTATGATTTCACAAATAAAGGGCATAATTGACCTTTCAATGACAACCAACGGAGTTTTGCTTGAAGAATTTGCAGAACCACTCTCAAAAGCAGGACTTCAAAGAATTAATATAAGCCTTGATACTTTAAATCCTGAAAAATATAAGGATATAACGCGCGGAGGAGATATAAATAAAGTGTTAAATGGAATTAATGCTGCAAAAGCTTATGGCTTGTATCCGATAAAAATTAATAGTGTTGTTAATTTGCAGGAATCTTTAGAAGAAGTTAATGATATTAAGAATTATTGCAGGGAAAATGGACTGCTATTGCAACTTATTAATAAAATGAACCTTGAAGCTGGTGAATTTTCTATTGTGGATGGGGGTAATGGAGGAGATTGTAAAAACTGTAATAGAATACGCTTAACTGCAAATGGAAAAATAAAACCTTGTCTTTTTAATAATACAGAGCTGGATGTTAGAGAACTGGGCACTAAAGAAGCTATATTGCAGGCTATAAGATTAAAGCCTGAACAAGGAACTAATAATAATACCAATCATTTCTATAATATAGGAGGATGATTACAATTAACAATGAACAATTAGCAATGAACAATTAAAACTTAACAGTTCCGATCTGGTTCATTCGGAGGAGAATTGATTGTTGTCTTCTGAATAAGTAAGCTGAAGGTTTTGCAGGATTAAATTTTAAAGGATTGGGCAGAGCAGCAGTAATAAGAGCAGCCTCTTCTCTATATAGCCCCGCAGCAGGTTTGTGAAAATAATATTGCGATGCTGCTTCAGCACCATAAATTCCATTGCCCATTTCTATTACATTCAGGTAAACTTCCATTATTCTCTTTTTGCTCCAGAAAACTTCTATAAGTGCAGTAAAATAAACCTCAAACCCCTTTCTAATCCAGGAGCGGGAAGTTGACAGAAAAACATTTTTAGCTGTTTGCTGAGAAATGGTGCTTGCCCCTTTAGTTTTTTTTCCTTTCTGATTGTTTTTATATGCTTTTTCAATAGACTCAATATCAAAGCCATGATGTTCAAGAAAAAGCTGGTCTTCAGCAGCTACGGTACTCTGAACCAAATAAGGTGATATATCTTCCAAAGATACCCAGTGTTTATTTAATTTTATCTCTTTACCACCAGCTATCTGCTGAGCTACACGCAATATCATTAAAGGAGTAACAGGGGGATTCAAAAATTTATAAATTAAAGTGAAAAAAATGCTTGACCCAAAAAAAACAATTAATAATATTTTTAATAAACGTAAGAATTTTTTCATAAAAAACATCACTCTAATAATGGAAAACTATAAATTTAATCAGAATACGTATATATTTGTAAAACAAATATTTTGCAAATATAGAAATTATCAGATTTAATTTTTTTCTATGAAATTCTTCAAACACTTAATTTCTCTCTTTTATCCGAGGTTATGTGCTTCTTGTGGAACTACATTAGACGACTCAGAAGAGGTTCTTTGTCTTACATGTTACTATACTTTGCCGGAAACCAATTTTCATCTTATAAAGGATAACCCGATTGCAAAGCTTTTCTGGGGCAAATTTCAATTTCAGAATGCTTCATCTTATTATTATTTTTCAAAAAAGAGTAATGTTCAGAAACTGATACATAAGCTTAAGTACAAAGGACGTAAGGAGATTGGAGTATTCTTAGGCAAGGAATATGGAAAAATATTAAGGAAAAGCGACTTGTTTAATTCAGTGGATTTAATTATTCCAGTCCCTCTTTATAAAACTAAGGAAAAGAAAAGAGGATATAATCAGAGCAAGTTCTTTGCTTTAGGAATATCGGAATCATTAGGGATAAGCTGTAATTTTGAATCATTAATTAGAATAAAACCAACAGAATCACAGACAGGAAAGAAGCTAAGTGAAAGATGGGAGAATGTACATGGTAAGTTTATATGTAAAAATCCTGAGCAATTAAAGGGCAAACATGTTTTACTTGTTGATGATGTAATAACTTCCGGTTCAACAATAGAAGCATCATCAAAAGCTTTAATAGAAATTCAGGATATAAAAATCAGCATCGCTGCTATAGCTTATGCTGGAATATAACTGTTTGATAATCAATGATTAATTTCAAATAGTTAAGGTTATTGCTTAATCCTTTGTTCCCACCGCTTCAAATGGTTTTTCCAAAATCTTATTAAAAATGTCCATATTGTGGAAAATAAATAATTAACACTTTGTTGTAATATATTGTTATTCAGATATATGCCAAAGCAGGCATTTTATTTGTAATAATAATAAGTATAAACCACAATACAATGAAAAAAATAATCTTAAATATAGCACTTCTGACAGTAACAACTCTTCTGATAAACTCCACAGCATTTGCTCAGACAACTAAAACAAAATCTGTAAGTAAGGCAGACACAACTAAAACCAACGAAAAGAAAAGCGCAGAAATTAAAAATGATTCAAATAAGAGTAAGTCAGCAAAAGAAAGTAACATTTACAGAATGGAAAACCCTTACAAATATTTCGCAAAAAGAATTCAGGTTGCATAAATAAAGTATAGAGTAGTTAAATAAATAATTACGAAAAAGAAAGGAGATTGAGATGAAAAAACTAATGACATATATTACAGCTCTAACAATATTTATCTTGGTTTGCAACATTAATCTTACTTTTGGACAAGAAAATCGTAAAAATAAATCAGTTACATTATTAAGACTGAAAGGTTCTTTGACAAAATCCGGCAGTCTTGCAGATGAAGCAGTTATATATTTCTACAATGGTGCTACAGTTAATTATGATTACGAATTTGACGGCAGGAAGCTATTAAACACTGACCCGCAACTTCCAAATATATATACAATCACTCCTGAGCAGGACAGTCTTGTAATAAATGGACTTCCAGATTCAATAAAAGAAATAACTGTTCCACTTAACTTCGATGTTTTAAAAGAAGGAGACTATACTATCTGGGCAAGTGAGATTTCAAACTTTGACATAAATACACAAATATTAATAGAAGATACTAAAGAAAATATAACCTATGACCTTAGCTCTTCTCCTCAGTATCAATGCCATGTAAAACCAACGGATAAAAACAGATTCATAATTCATTTTGCAACTGTTAATAATACAACAACCGAAATTGGCAATTTTGCAAATACTTCAGAAATATTTAATTTTTATACTTCAAAGTCTATTCTCTATTTAAAAAGTAATGACATGAATACTACTGCAAAAGTTAATATATATGATTTGAGCGGAAAGAAAGCAATGAATACTATTGAAATCAAAGGCGGTTCTCATATATTCAACCTCAACACCCTGACAAATGGTTTCTATTTAATTACTTTGGAGAACTCTTTTAAAATTTTAACAAAGAAAGTTTATATTGGAAATTAAGAAACTGGAACCTGGTATTTAGATAATAAGAATCTTTCAATTATATAAATTCCAAAAATAAAACTTATAAAAAAAACATCAGATAACTACTTAAAATAGAGTATTATAAATAATATCACAATTACCAATTTCCAAAAATTAAAAAGTAAGCAATAAATAATACATCTTAGGTAAAATGTTAGTATTTAATATTTTACAGTTTGTGTAAGTAGCATTTAATAGACACTTTTACGTTTTTTCCAATTTTAGGTCAAAAACGTCCGTATTGTGGAAAATACTTAGTTGATACATGTTTGTAATATGTTGTAAATTAGCAATATATAAACAATGGTATGATTTTTGTAAATATACTAAGTATAAACCACTACAAAATGAAAAAATTAATCTTAAATATAGCACTTCTGACAGCAACAACACTTCTGATAAATTTCTCAACATTTGCTGGAACAACCAAGACAACATCAACAAAGGCAGACACAACAACTACCAAGAGCAACGATAAGAAAAGTGCTGAAATTAAGAATGACGCAAACAAAAACAAATCAACAAAAGAAAACAATGTTTACAGAATGGAAAACACTTACAAATACTTCGCAAAAAGAATCCAGGTTGCATAATTAAGTATCAAACAACAACTTCCAAACAAATTTCTCAATTACCAATTTACCAAATTACAAATTTTTAATAGCAAAAGTTCTGACAGTCAGAAGGGTATTGTTTCTTTCTTCAATATAGCCCATGTGGGCAGCACTTCCTAAGATCAGAATTTCAGAATTATATGGTAAAGAAGCCTGTTCAAGTGCTTGAACGACAGGGAGTTTTTTATCTTTTCTGCCAAAAATAAATAATACAGGAACTTTGGAGCTTTTCAGCACATGCCTTTTATCATCACGGTCCCTCATCGCTTCATAAGCTCCAATAATTGTTTCTTTAGACATCTTACCGGCAGAAATAATGAACTTATCAATTTCCTTTTTAAACTTAAGTACGTTTTCAGTTGCAAATAAGTTAGGGAAAAACTGAGTAATGAAGTTCTTATGATTCTTTTTAACTGCTTCAATAACCCTGTTTCTGTTTTCTTTACCTTCCGGGCTGTCCTCCATTGCGTGCGAATGAAATAGTCCTATGCCTTTCAGCATTTCCGGGTATTTTTCAGCAAATTCGAGAGTAACGTACCCACCCATCGAATGACCTATCATTATACACTTGCTTATATTGTTTAAATAAAGAGCAGCAGCTACAACCTCGCTCATCAATTGAATTGAATAATCTTCTGATAAATTTTCACTGTCACCATGCCCGGGCAGGTCAATTGTCAGAACAGTGAAATCCTTAGATAGTTCCCTTGAAAACTCATCCCAAATATGAAGACTTTCCATAAAGCCATGCAATAGGACAATAGACTTACCATTACCCTCAATATGATAATATATCTTTTTGTCGTGATAAAAAAAATGACTTCTCATAGAATTTAATAAATTGTTGATTTATTCACTTGTTGATTTGTTGAATTGATGTATTATTGTATTAATTTAGCAACTTAGTATTTTAAAATCTCATATGATGAGAAAATTAGCTTTAATAATCATTGTTTTTGCATTTATTCTTCCTGAAATCAGTCATTCTCAGGATACAATTCTTACACTTGACGGTATAAGATTAAATACAAAAATACTCAAAGAAAATGAAAATGAAGTAGTTTATACACTTCCGGAAAATAAATTTAAATCTATTCAAAGATTAAATAATGTATTAAAAGGTTGGAGTATTGGCTTGGGAGGAGGAACCATGATTACTCACAATGAACTGAGTGGGGTAAAATCTTTAAGAGCTGCATTTAATATAGATTTAAACAGGCGGATAAATCCTTTCTTAACATTGCAGGGAGAATATACTCCCGGAAAACTTTACGGTGAAAAATCCTATACTTATGCTTTCAACAGGTATTTTGAAACCACTTTAAATGAGTTTACATTAAATGCGATTCTAGATCTTACTCATCTTTTCTATTCATCTTCACAAGAGAAACTTCCCGGGTTTGGTGCTTATCTTAAAGCGGGCATAGGTCTTTTGAATTTCAGGGCGATTGAAAGAGTGATTGATTCAAATGATACCTATATTAGTAGCTATGGATTTAATAATAAAGGTGAAACTTTTGCTCAGATGGAGAGAGCAATGGTTTATCCTCTTGGCATAGGTGTCAGTTTCAAGTTAAGCAGCAGCCTTGACCTGAAACTTGAAGGGCTTAATAAATATACTAATACTAAAAAACTTGAGGCAGATTTAAAAGCAAAATATCCGGTATATTATAGTTCATTAATATTTGGAATAACTTATAAGCTCGGCAAGCAGAATCTTTCTAACGAAAGAACTATTGATAAAGCTGACATTTATTACCTTAAATATTCTAATGGAAAAACAGTAATAACTTATAAAGGTGACTCAACTGCAAATGCTGAAAGTATGTTGAAGTATATAGAAGGAGAAGAATATGCCATAAAAACCTATAAACCTGTTATATCTACAATAGGAAGTGTTGTTGCAGGACTGACAGGCGGCTACCTTGCATTTTACGGAGCATTAATACCAACTGCTTATGTAATTGGATCAAGCTCTGTGTCGCCTTCTGTAAAAAACAGAAAAGGTAAAGCTTTAATTCCGGAAAATAAGCTCAATGACAAATATTTTATCCGTGGATATAAGGATAAAGCAAGGAAAATTGAAATAAAACGTACAGTAGTTGGAGGTCTTGCCGGACTGACAGCTATGATAATCATTAAATCAATACATTTCCAACTGAAAAATTAGCAGGGAGCAGGGTAAATGCTGAATGTTGAATGGTATCTTTAAAAGGTAACACCTATATTTATTGAAAGATAGTGTGTTGGTGACTGGTCGCTAAAAATTATATTGTATAAAGGAAGAATCTCAATAAAGCCTCCCTTTATTCCAATACCTCCAGAAACTCCGGTTTTTGTATATTGATAGCTAACAGGTAAATTAGCAACAGGATCAACCTTGAAATTACCTTTAACGTTAATATACCCTCCGCCTAATTGTAAAAAAATATTGGACTTACGGTATTCGTCAAAAATAATGTATCTGACAGAAGGTTCAATGTCAATAATATGAACCTCACCTTTCATTTCTCCTATCAATGCAGCTTCAGGGAAGTCTTTTGCCAGAGCATCCTGATCTGCAAGCCAGTGATTGTAATTTAATCTCAGACCTATTAGCAAATCATTAGTTAAATATGCAAAAATACTTGCTCCTCCGAGATAACTCGGAGACCAGTATTTATTCCAGTAATTAATACCTTTTATTGGAACTGATACACCTGTAAAAATATTTCCTGATAAGAGCCTGTGCTTTTCTTTTTCAGGTTGCTGAGGGTTAATCTGGGCAAAAATTGAAGAACTATAAGCTATGAACGATAATAATATTATTAAATACAGCTTTTTCAAAGTATCAATTTTCTAAAGTCAATTGTCAGCTTCCGAATATCGGGATTAACTGAAGTCTTTTATCAGGCAAAAATACAAATAATTTTATATACTGTTAAGCTTTTATTCTCATATTATAAAAGGAACGGTAAACAAAAATGAGTCCTATTATGAGGAATATCAATGCTAAGCCATAATGCAGATATTTCATAAACCCTGTATATTCAGGTTTCATAATTTCAATTGTAATTTCAGCTGCAAGCAAACCAAACAAAGTTGAAAATTTAATTATCGGATTCAGGGCAACTGAAGATGTATCTTTATAAGGGTCTCCTACTGTATCGCCTATAACTGCAGCATCATGCAAAGGAGTATTTTTTTCCTTGAGGTCAACTTCTACTACCTTCTTTGCATTATCCCATGCACCGCCTGCATTTGCCATAAACATTGCCTGGAAAAGCCCAAACACAGCAATTGATATAAGATAAGCTACGAAGAAATTAGGATTGAAAAAAGCGAAAGCCAGTGTTAGGGAGATAAGAACAATGAAAATATTCCACATACCCTTCTGGGCATAAACAGTGCATATTTTGACTACAGCCTTGGAATCATTAATGTCTGCTTCCTTCTTGTCGAGGTTTATATTTTTCTTGATAAATTCAACAGCCCTGTAAGCACCTGTTGTAACTGCCTGGATAGAAGCTCCTGTAAACCAGTATATGACAGCTCCTCCGGTTAAGAAGCCAAGGAGAATATATGGGTTTGTTAATTCAATACTCAATAGACCTGCTTTTTTGAGGAGGAGGATAATTGAGAAAATCATTGTAGTAGCACCTACAACTGCAGTGCCAATTAATACAGGTTTAGCAGTAGCTTTAAAGGTGTTGCCAGCAGAGTCATTTTCTTCCAGAAAGCGTTTTCCTTTTTCAAAATCAGGAGTAAAACCAAAATCTTTATTAATTTCTTCTTTAATACCAGGGATATGCTCGATTTGAGAAAGTTCGAAAATAGATTGTGCATTATCAGTAACAGGACCATAGCTGTCAACAGCAATAGTAACCGGACCCATTCCGAGGAATCCGAATGCTACAAGTCCGAAAGCAAAGATAGAGGCATATTCTCCTATATAAGCCTGAAGCCCGAAGGTGCTTGTTACATAAGCAATAAGCATAAGTCCGGCTATAGTCATACCTTTCCAGAAAGCGCTGAAATTACCTGCAACCAAACCTGACAGAATTGTCAAGGAAGCTCCGCCCTCGCGTGAAGCAGTTACTATTTCAGCAACATGTCTTGACTTAGAGCTTGTAAATGCTTTTGTAAATTCAGGTATAACCGCAGCAGCAAGAGTACCGCAACTTATTATGGTTGCCAGCTTCCACCAAAGAGTGCCATCTGCGTTTTCACTCAGGACAGACAATAAAAAGTAACTTGCAAGATAAGTTATTATTATTGAAATGACAGATGTTAGCCAAATAAGGTTTGTAAGAGGTGTTTCAAAATTAAATTTATCAAGCTTTCCGAATTTGGATTTTGAATATGCATTGTTTATACCATAAGAAAACATTGAAGTGAAGACCATCAGAAGACGCATAACAAAAATCCAAACTATTAAAGCAGCCTGGAATTCAACATTAGCAATTGCCAGAACAATAAAAGAAATAAGAGCAACACCTGTAACACCATAAGTTTCAAAACCATCTGCAGTAGGACCAACGCTATCACCTGCATTATCACCTGTACAATCTGCTATAACACCAGGATTACGAGGGTCATCTTCTTTTATTTTAAAAGCAATTTTCATAAGGTCAGAACCTATATCAGCTATTTTGGTAAATATACCTCCGCAAATCCTTAAAACACTAGCTCCAAGAGACTCGCCAATAGCAAAACCTACAAAACATGCACCTGCAGAATCACCGGGAACAAAAAGTAAAATTATAAGCATCATAATAAGTTCAACACAAACAAGGAGTAAGCCTATGCTCATACCTGACTGCAGGGGAATGTGAACTACATCAAGAGGTTTGCCTCTGAGAGAAGCAAAAGCTGTACGGCTGTTAGCAAGTGTATTAATACGAATACCAAACCATGCAACACTATATGAGCCAGCCATTCCTATCACAGACCAGAAAAGTATTAATAACACTTTTGGAATGGATAGATGAGTTAAACCGAAATAATAATAAAATATAGCAGTTCCTATAATCAGGAAAAGAATCAATAAAAATTTTCCCTGTTGGAATAGGTATGTTTTGCAGGTTTCATAAATAGTGATGGAAACATCGAGCATTGATTTATGAGCCGGAAGCTTTTTTACATGCATGTATTGCCATAAACCAAATAGCATTCCAAAAAATATAATGATAATCCCATAAAGAAGAATTTCCCAGCCATTAACTCCAAAAGCTTTATAAGTTGTTAAATCCGGAATTTTCAGATCTGCTTCGCTGGCAAACGAAATTACTGGTAAAACCAAGCTAAGTAATAAAGTAAGGATTCTTTTCATAAAAATAAATTAGTAAATTAAGTAAATGAGTAAATAAATGAAATTAAAGGGCAAAGATAATTAAATATTTAAATCTCCAAATCCTATTGATTTAAATCAATGTTAAGGACTATTAAATTTATGACAAGTGAGTTAATTAGTAAATTGGTTCATTAGTTCATTTGTAAATTAGAATGCCGTGTATGGACAATGAATAATCTATTAATAATCAGTATATAGTCCTAAGGAATACCATTAGAATACTATTCGAACACTATTGGAACACTTTTGGAACGTTAATCAGATTTTGGATTTAATTGAGAGAGGCTCTAAGGTTGTGTGACCTGTAAATAAAAAATTAAGAATTATATTAAAAATAATATTACGTTTCATATATAATCAAATTATTCACAATTATTCATTTTAATGTGTTCTAATAATGCTATACTTATTTCTATATTTAAGACACAAATTTAATAAAAAAGGTTGCATCATGGTATATAAATATGTTAACAAATGTGTAAATTTTGCAGAATTATTACGTTAGTTTTATATACTTTTGATTTTTAAATTTAAATTAACATGAAGCTATCTAAATATTTATTTATACTGTTTATAACCATCAGCTCTACGTTAGTTACTGATAGTTATTCGCAAATCTTAAAGCCTGTTAAATGGTCATTCAGGACTAATAAGGTTGCCGGCAATGAGGCTAATCTTGTACTAACTGCAACTATAGATTATAACTGGTATCTTTATTCACAAAGTGTACCTAAGGGAGGTCCGATAGCTACTTCGTTTAAGTTTGAGCCTTCAGCTAATTATGAGTTAATTGGTAAAGTAAAAGAGCAGGAACCGGAAGTAAAGTATGATGACAATTTTGAAATGACTTTAAAGGTATTTCATAATTCTGCTGTTTTTGTTCAGAAGGTAAGGGTTCTTTCCTCGAAGAATTTTACAATCAAAGGGACTCTCGAGTTTATGTGCTGTAATAACAAGCAATGCCTGCCACCGGATGAGGTAAATTTCAGCTTTAACCTTGAGGGAGTGCCGGGAGGAGGTCAGAAGTCAGAAGTCGGAGGTCAGAAGTCGGAGGCACTCGTTGCAAACGAGCGCCAGCAGAAAGAAGATGCACTTGTTGCAAATGAGCGCCAGAAGGCAGATGCTTCGACTTCGCTCAGCATGAGAAAGGATACAGTCAATAAAACCTCGCAGGTTTTGAAAACCTCCGAGGTTTCAATACAGGAGGGTTCGTTATGGACATTTTTATTAATAGCATTAATTGCAGGGTTTGCGGGAACATTGACACCCTGTGTATTTCCGATGATTCCGATGACAGTAACATTCTTTTTAAATGTAGGGACTGAGTCAGGAAATACAGCTAAAAGGCGCAGGAAATCAATTATTTCAGCAATCATCTACGGATTATCTATCATCTTTATTTATACAGTAATAGGTGTGCTTGTTTCTTTACTAAAGAGTGACCCTGATACGCTAAATAATATCAGCACACACTGGCTGACAAATATGATATTTTTCTCATTATTCATAGTTTTTGCGGCATCCTTTTTCGGTGTATTTGAAATGACACTTCCCTCCTGGCTGATCACGAAATCTGACAAGCAGGTAGATAAAGGCGGGTATATAGCCGCTTTCTTCATGGCTCTCACTCTTGTGCTTGTATCATTCTCCTGCACGGGTCCAATTATAGGAGCGATACTTATTGAAGCTACAGGAGGACACATGCTTAAACCTATTGTAGGCATGTTTGGCTTTGGCTTAGCTTTTTCCATTCCATTTGTAGTGCTGGCGCTTTTCCCGTCATTGCTTGGGAATCTGCCAAAGTCAGGCGGGTGGCTTAATTCCATTAAAATTGTAATGGCATTTATAATACTTGCTTTCAGTTTGAAATTTTTTGTAAGTGCTGACCAGGTTTATCACTGGGGTTTGCTAAGTCGCGAAATTTTTATTGCAATCTGGATAGTTATATTTTCCTTACTTGGTTTTTACCTGCTTGGCAAACTGAGATTCAAGATTGACAGTGCATTGCATTTTATTTCGTTTCAAAGGATAATGCTGGCAATAGTAAGCTTTACTTTTGTTGTATATCTGTTCACAGGTTTATTCGGAGCACCTCTAAAGCTGATATCAGGGTTTTTGCCACCGCCGAGCAGTCCACAGTCCACAGTCCACAGTCCACAGTCTACAGACCTAAGTTCTCAGTCAGCGAGCAGTATATCTCTTTGTGATGTGCCAAAATATTCTGATATTCTGCATTTGCCATATAATCTTGAGGGGTATTTTGATTATAAGCAGGGTTTAGCATGTGCCAGGAAGCTTAATAAGCCTATATTTGTAGTATTTACAGGTCATGCCTGCGGCAATTGTCATAAGATGGAGAATGATGTATGGTCAAATCCTGAAGTGCTAAAAAGATTACGGGAGGATTTTGTAGTTATAATGCTTTATGCTGACGACAGGACAGAACTGCCAAAATCAGAATGGGTTACTTCAACATATGACGGGAAAGTGAAAAATACAATCGGCAAATTAAATGCCGACTTGCGTATTACAAGATTTAACGCCAACATTCAGCCTTATTATGTTCTGCTCGGGACTGATGAAAAATTGCTTACTGCTCCCAAAGCTTATGACCTTAATGTTGACAACTTCATTAAATTCCTTGATTCCGGAATAAAGGGATTTAAAGATTCATCAGATTTATAAGATTCTTAAGATTATCAGATTCTTAAGATTATCAGATTAATAAAAAAAACTGCCCCCCGAAGGGAGCAATTTTTATTAAAAACAAACACCTATTTAATATTATTGTTTAGTTGATTTCTTTTTATTCAACAACTAATTTCTGTGTCATTTTCTGTCCTTCAACAACTACTGTTACAACATAAATTCCTTTTGCTAATTTGTTTGTTACATTAAGTTTTAAGTCTGCACTGTTTTCATCATTTGTTGTGAAAGTTTCTGTGTAAACAACTTTACCGTTCATATCATTGATAGTTACTGTAACTACATTTGATGTGTTATTTAATGTTGCTACGGTTTCTTTATTATTGTTTGAGCTTGTAGAAGCTGTGTTATCATTACCTGCGAAAATTGTTCCTGAAGTTAGGAGGGCGATTGCGATTATGGTTATTATGTTTTTCATTTTTTTAGGTGTTTGGTTATGTATAGTATAATGCAAATTTGTTGCCAATCTCAATATTGTTTGGCATTACATTAATAATCAATTGTTTATAAAAGAAGGAATTTGAGGAGTTGTCCAATTTATGGACACATTTCTATAAATATGGAAGAAAAGAAGGATGAAATGTGTGATCAGTCTATATTATTATCAATTTACTACTGATTGTCAGATTAGCTATATATTATATTAACAAATTGTCAGATTTTTAGAATGTTAAAACCATTATAGATTGTTAATAACATTAGTAATTATATAGTATTTTAATAATATTTTAGCTTGTTTTGTTACTAATTTTGTTGGATAATTAAACTTAAAATTTATTGAGCTATGAAAAAATTATATATTTTAATATTAGGAGTTTTTTTCTTGTCTATACAGGTTAATGCACAGTGGGTTCAATTAAATCACTCTTTAATGCAAGGCGCTAGCTTACGCCAATTAATGAAGACCAGTAATGGTGTTTTTGCTATTACAACAGGCGGTCTATTTAAAACTACTGACAAAGGTCAAAATTGGAATTACTTGAATAATGGTATTGACAGTGCTTCAAACAGCTACCGTGACGTAGCAATGTTTAATAATAACATTTACGTTCAGAAGTCAAATTCGAGAAACCTTCTTAAGTATAATAATTCTACATGGACAGAACTAAACTCAAATGGGTTTCCTATGGATGGAAATAGCTGGGGCTTAGGAGCAGCTAATAATAAATTATTTACTTTTTATTATGATTATAATAATAATAAAAATTATATTTATTACAGCAATGATGGGAGCACCTGGACTCAAGGCGTTTATTTAGGCTCAAACCAGGGAGGAGGGGGAAATAATAGCTTATTAAATCTTAATAATTTAAAGCAGTTTATTTCTTTCAATGATTCTCTATTCTTTACCATAGATGGATTAACTAAAACTCCAATCCCTTATCCAAACGGGATGGATGCAAATCAATTTTCAGATGCTAATATATCAGCTGAACCAAATGGAGATTACATTTATATAAATGACAAACAGAATAAATCATTCAGGATGAATATCAACTCTTTCCCTTTGCAGTGGGAAGATATATCTGCAAATATTACAACCAATGTAAATGCATTCGTTCCGGAATTAGCTGTTTCAGATGGAGTAATATTTGCAAATGTCATGATTTCATTAGGGGGTATGAAATTTCTACGTTCAGTAGACCATGGAATGACATTTGACAGTATAAATATAGTTGATTGCGGATTAGATATACCTTTATTAAATGAAATAATAACAGAATCTTCCGGCAATCTGATAGCACAGGATATGAGCAATCACCTGTTTTATTCAAGTGATAATGGAAACACCTGGACAAAAAGAGATAATGGCTTATTAGCAATTCCTTCCGGAAATTTAGTTAATAAAAACGGAGTTTTATATAACTGTGCAGCAACAGATGGAGGAGCAAACAATATAGTTAAGTCAGCAGATAAAGGCATTACGTGGACAAAGTTTAATGAGGGTTTACCTGAATTCGGCAAGCCACTGTTTAATGAAAGCCTTATTTTTATTCAAGCATTATTCAAAGTAAATATTACTCCTTATGTTATAGCAGATGATATGACAGAATTTAATCAGTTGCCTTTTGTTTACAGGCTTGATTCTATAAACAATAAATGGGTAAAAACTACTGCTCAACCAGGAACAAATGCAAAAAGAATTAAATACTTAGGTAATAACAAAAATACTTTTTTTGTTAGTCTTGAAACAAATAACTCAACTTCTTTAATGAGATCACCTGATGGAGGTCAGAATTGGAATGATATTACATCCGCGCTAAGTGGCTTTAACTTCCAGGAAATATATAGTTTGACAGGAAAAGGTGAGACAGATACTTTGCTTTTATTCGGGAGAAACAATAATGGGAATGAATTAATATTATATTCAATCAATAATGGCAGCAATTGGTCAAATTTATATTCAGTTAATAATGGTCAGATTCAAAGGGCAGATGACAATAATAACAGTGTTGCTGTTTGTGATTTTGGAGGTACAAATAAAACATTTATAATAGTTTTAAAAGAATGGGGCATGTATGGTGAAACAGGTAGACTTTATGCATTAAAAAACGGGAATATGGAAATGCTCAATACTAGCGGGTTGCCAAGTAATTTGCATGCAAACTGCATTAAATATATCGGAGGGCATTGGTATCTCGGAACAACTATTGGCATTTATGTAAGTGATAATGGGAAAATCTGGAGTCATATTAATAATACAAATTATTATCCTGGTATGAATACTCAGCAGATTCACATAATAGGACAGGATATTTTCATTGGAACTAATACAGGGATATGGAAGAAAGATCTTAATGCAGGCATTAATATTATTACTAAGAATGATAATGAAATAAAAATTTATCCAAATCCTGTTAATGATATACTGAACATTGATTTTAAAGATAACAACCAAAAGAGTATCGTTATTTATTCAGTTGTAGGAGAGAAAATTTATTCTGAAATAACTTATAATAATATTCAAATTGACTTTAAAGGATTCTCCAAAGGGCTATATCTACTGCAAATTAGGAGTGGTGAGAAATCATATACAAGGAAGATTGTAAAATAGTTCACTGGTTCAATAGTTCATTTATTCGTAATAATAATTTGTACTTTAAAAGTACTTATGATATCGCTTCACTAAGTTGTTCACTGGTTTAAATTATCTCCATATCGGTTATTTTAATCCAGCCTTTGCTACCATTAGCTATTTGTATGCTATACCATTCACCTACCTGGTCAATTATTTTAACTTTTAGACCCTCGTGAATAATAAAAATATCTGTACTGTTCTGGTCCGGAGAGCTTTTAACATTTAAAGTTGGTGTGAAAATGATTGCTTCTTTGAATTTTTGAACCTCATTGAACTGATGTTTTGCAAAAACAACGCATAAGATAGAAGTTACAAGCATCATCACACTGAACCAAAATGTAAATTGGCGTAAAATACGCGAAGTTGAAAGTAAAAAAATAAGGAGTAAAACAATACACAAACAAAAAGATACGACAGTTAGTTTTGCCCATTGATCTGTATTATAATAATTCACTAAACTATTCCACCAGGTTTTAATAAATAGCTCCGGCATAACATCAATTTTATCTACAATCATTCTATTTGCAACATTCAGGTTAAACTTTAAATCTTCATCAGTGGGGTCAATTTTTTTAGTTTTTTCAAAATACAAAATAGCTGAAGGTATTTGGTTTAATTTGAAATAGGAATTACCCAAATTATAATATAACTTAAAAGATTTAAACCCATTGTCAACTACCTTTTTGTATATCTCAACAGCTTTATTATAATCCTGTTTTGAATAAGCCTTACCTGCTTCCATCATAAGATCACTATTAATATCTGCAAAAGCAAAGGAAAACCAGAAAGTTATAAATATGAGGATTAAGATTCTTTTCATATTATTAATTGAGTTAAATTTAATTTTACTTTTACTTGATGTTTTTGTTAATATGCTGTTTAAGTTCATTCTCAATAAGAGAAATCGTATCAATTGCTTCAATATAAATATTGCTCATAGCGTTAGTGCTGTCACCAGGAGCAAAACGAGCAAATTCACAATCATTTAATGTATTAACTATTTTACTTATAATTTCATCCTTTACTTCTTTTGACCTGAGAATATCATTTACAGAAACAATAGAAAGTTCTGCTAACGGGATGCTGAATTTATCGCTCAAGTATCCCCACAAAGACTTTGAAATCTCTTCATAAAATAAATTTTTATTTTGCAGCTTAAGCTGTTTTTCAGCTTCTTTCAAACGTTTACGCGCTACTTTAGTAGCTTTTTTATTACGCATAAGAGCAATATTACTTCTCTGTTTTAAAGTTTTCCTCCATATTATTACAAATACAATAAAAAAGACTATCGGTGAAATTAGTAATAAATAAAACAAGTCTGACCCAAAAAAGTAATTTCCAATTTTAGTAAATGTAAAAGGACCACTTTTTATATACCGTATGTCATTTCCTAAATATTTTACGTCTTCCTGATTTACTGAAGAATAAGTAATATTAGCAGAAGTACCAGTACCTTTAGATACGTTTATTGTATATTCAGGTGTGGAAAGATTTTTATATGATTTTGATGAAACGTCAAAATAAGTAAAAGTAACGGGCTTGATAGTAAATTTCCCAGGATTACGAGGAATAACAAGATATTCGTATTTTTTTGAACCATTAATACCACTTTCGCTCGTATTGAGGCTGCTTGTTATTTTTGGGTCATATGTCTCAAAATCAGAAGGGAATTCAATGTTAAGCTTATCAATTAATTTCAGATTTCCGCTTCCGGAAATTGTGATTTGCAGGTTAACAGCTTCATTTGCTTTAACTGAGGTCTTGTCAATTTCAGATTTTAAAGTGAAATTTCCAACAGCTCCTTCAAAATCAGCGGGCTGACCTTGAGAAGGTAAGTTTTTCACATCAATTGATAGGGGTTTACTTGTGATTTTATATCTAACATTTTGATACCCTCCACCAAAGAATTGATCCCACATATTGTTAGAACTTCTTTTAGCAGCAACTTGTGCTACGCAAGTAACCTGAGCAGGTTCTATTTCTAATTTACCAGCTTTTTGAGGAATTATAATAGTTTTTTTAAGCTCTGCAACATTATATGAGTTTCCATTATATGTTTCTCTTCTTAGATTAACCTGCCCTGGAAGCTTTATGTCTTCAGTCCAAAAATCTTTGTATGATGGCATTTTAACCTCGTCAAATCCTGCAATATTAACTCTTGTATATATTTTTTGAATTATGAGAATTGCTTCTCCTTTATAAACCGAAGATTTGTTAACAATGGTTCTAATAAAAATATCATCACGATTAATATCACCTGAAGCATTATTTTGCTGGGCAGATGAATTACCCTGTCCCTGTCTTTGCTGCTGTTGCTGAGTATTGCCAGAACCTTTCACAACTGTAATTGTTGCTGAATTTGATTGGTAGGATTTACCAGCAACATTAATAGAAGCAGGAGTAATATTGAAAGTTCCTTCTTTGACTGCCTGCAAAATATATGTATAGCTGATAGAAACAGATTGCGACATCTGTCCATTAATCCATTGCATATTTGTACTGCTCGATTGGCTTGGGCCAGATATAACTAGAAAATCTTTAAAAGCAGGTGCTTTAAATCCTGTTCCCTGTGCATTAACAGAATAAGTCAGATAAAATTGTTCTCCAATTGCTACAGGAGATTTTGCAGAAACTGTAAACTGAACATTTTCAGCAAATAGAAGAGAGTAGTGAGTAGTTAGTAGTGAGATAAAAATAATAATAAATCTGTATCTTTTCATGCTATATATTCTAATCTTTCAATTTGATTGTCTGATAATCATAGTATTACCAGTTTTTTTCAATTTTGATTTTAGAAACCTGAATATTTTTCTTTTCACGGTTTTTTTGTAATTCTTTATCTTTATTATTAATTGCCTGCAGCATACGTTCAGCATCTTCTTTTGAGAGTTTTTTTTCATCCTGTTTTGCCTGCTGTTGCTTTTGTTCCTGTTGTTTTTCTTCCTGTTGTTTTTGCTGTTGCTGTTTATCCTGGTTTTCCTTGTTTTGGTCTTTTTTATCTTTTTGGTCTTTATTATCTTTATTTTGCTGTTGCTGTTGTTTCAGCATCCTTGATGCAAGTGAGAGGTTGTACTTTGTGTCGTCGTCGTTTGGATTATTGCGAAGGGCATTTTTGTATGCATTAACGCAATCTTCAAACTTTCCTGCCTGGAATAAAGTATTTCCAAGATTATAATTTGCTTTAGCTTTCAGGTTTTTATCAGTATTTAAGCTACTGTAGTTTTGATAAGCTGATCCGGCTTTTTCATAGTTTTTCTGTTTATAATAAGCATTACCTAAATTAAAAAGCCCCTTGTCGTAAATTTTGTTTTTAGAAAGAGATTTAAGATAATTAACTTCTGCCTCGCTGAATTTACCTGACTTATAAAAATTATTACCCTTTCGTACGTATGCTTCTTTGGTTTGTGCCAATAGTATGGAGCAGGGAGTAAGGAGGAGGGAGACAATAATTATGATTAATGATTTCATTTAAGAATTAATTATTTATTAAGATTTATTGTTTTAAAAGGGTTAAACCTGGCAAATAATTTACTTTTTCTTTCAAAGACAAATATTTCGATTAATAAAAAGACCAGAGCTATACCAATAAAATATTGAAACCTGTCCTCATAATCTGCATAAACTTTGCTTTCATATTCTTTTTTCTCCATTTTGTTAATTTCACTAAAAACAGTATTTAACCCAATTTCAGCAGAAGATGCCCTGACATAAGTACCGTTTCCAGCAGCAGCCAATAACTGAAGAGCAGTTTCATCAAGCTTAGTTACCACAGTATTCCCTGCGTTATCCTTAAGATACTGATTTGATGAATTCGGGAGAGGAATCGGTGCGCCATCAGGAGTTCCGATTCCAATAGCATGAACATGAATGTTTTTCTCCATAGCTGCTTTAGCTGCGTTAACAGCATCATCTTCGTGGTTCTCACCATCAGAAATAACTATAATAGCTTTATTTTTATTATTATTTTCATCAAACGATTTTAATGCAAGGTTTATTGCTGCACCAATAGAAGTCCCCTGCACAGGTATAAGGTCAGTGCTTATGGATGATGCAAACATTTTAGCAGCAGAGCGGTCAGAGGTTATAGGCAACTGAGTAAAAGCTTCGCCAGCAAATATGACAATACCTATACGGTCATCCTCAAGCTTGTCAATCAATTTAGAAATAGAGAACTTAGCACGCTCAAGCCTGCTTGGTTTTATGTCTTCGGCAAGCATACTATTAGAAACATCAAGACATATCATGAGTTCAACGCCTTTTCTGGTTGCTTTTTCAAGCTTTGAACCTATCTGGGGATTAGCAAGTCCAATAATAAGGAACACAAAAGCAAGCATTAATAGAATGAATTTTATTAAAGGTCTTGTTTTTGAAATATCAGGCATCAATTGTTTAATAACCGAAAGGTCGCCAAATGTCTTCAAAGCCTTTTGTTTCCATAGAAGGAATAACCAGAAAAGTATAATGAAAACAGGTATTAAAACCAAACCATAGAGATAATATTGATGAGCAAGACGTATCATTGTTAGTTCATAAAATTCGGGAACAAATTTATTTTAAAAAAATTTACTTTTAAAGTTTTTTTATTTTTTTAATAACTAAAAAAAGAGATTTCTGGTATTAATCAGCTTCTATAATTTTATTTATTAATTCTATTTCAAAGCCTTTTGTGAGAAGACTGCGCAGGATTTTGTATTTTGTGTTGTTTTCTAAAGGTTTTTTAATCTCCTTTGTTTTATTTAATATTATGTTTTCAAGGATTTTGAAATATTCATCTTCGTCAATGTTTGAAATAGCTTTATCAACAATTGGTTGAGTTATAAGTTTTTTATAGAGTTCATAGCGTATTTTAATTTTTCCCCAATTATTATTTCTTAATTTACCAATAGCAAATGATTTAGCATAACGCTCCTCATTAAGGAAGTTTTCTTTTTGTAATTTTGATATTATGGGATTAATTAGAGTATTATCAACTCCAAGTCTTTTCAGCTTATCTTTAACATCCTTGATGCACCTTTCCTGATAAGCGCAATAAGACTGAATTTTATCTAAATCAGAATGCTGATTATATTTTGATTTCTTCTTCATTTTTATCGAAGAAATGATACTCAAGAAAATGATAAGAAGCCATAGGATAAATTTTTATCCATTTTTTGTATTTAAAGAACCATTTCACTCTGACAGACAACAATCCTTTTGTTAAGTAAGCATAAAGATAAGGATGAATTGTCATTTTAACAAATGAATGGTTTTGTTCTTTAATAAGATATTCAATAGCTTGTTCGATTTCATCAACTACTATAATACTTGCTTTAATCTGACCAGTTCCATCACAAACCGGGCATTTTTCTAAAATGTCTATGTTCATTTCAGGACGAACTCTCTGTCGGGTAATGTGAATCAAACCGAACCTATTAACCGGTAGAATAGTATGTCTTGCACGGTCTGAAGCCATAGCCTGCTGAACGCGTTCAAAAAGCATTTTTTTATGAGTAAGGTCCCGCATATCAATGAAATCAATGACAATGATTCCTCCCAAATCGCGCAACCTTATCTGGCGTACAATTTCGTTAGCAGCTTCAGAATTAACATCAAAAGCATTAATTTCCTGGTTGCCTTCAGATCTGGTTTTATGTCCACTGTTAACATCAATAACGTGAAGTGCTTCAGTGTGTTCAATAATTATATAAGCACCATTTTTTAAAGAAACCGTTTTACCAAAAGAAGTTTTAATCTGTTTTTCTATTCCATAATATTCAAGAATAGGAGTTTTGTTTTTATATAATTTAACAATATCAATTTTTTCGGGAGCAATGGTTTTAATATAATTTCTGGTATACTCGTATAAAGAGACATCATTAATATAAATATTGTTAAAGGATTCATTAAGCAGGTCACGAAGAATAGTTGAAGTTCTATCAAGCTCGCCAAATATTTTCTGGGGAGGATTAGCATTATGCAAGACCTTTATGCTTTTATTCCACTTATCAATTAAATCTTTTATATCATTGTCTAATTCGGCAACATTTTTATTTTCAGCAAGAGTACGAACTATAATTCCAAAGTTTTTAGGTTTAATGCTTTGAACAAGCCTTTTTAATCTGTTTCGCTCATCAATACTTTTGATTTTTTGGGAAACAGAAACCCTGTCAGAAAACGGGACGAGAACAAGATATCTACCGGGGAATGCCAATTCTGAAATAACCCGAGGACCTTTTGTAGATATCGGTTCCTTTGCTACCTGTATCAAAATTGGTTGATTAATTGCCAGGACATTTGTTATTTTACCAAGCTTATCAATTTCCTTTTCAAATACAAAATTGTCAAGAGAAGTATTTGTAAGCTTTCCTGTCATTGCCAGCTTAGTAAATTTAATAAGAGAAGCAACTTTTGGACCTAAATCAAGATAATGCAGGAATGCATCTCTTTCATAACCTACATCAACAAAAGCAGCATTTAAACCGGGAATAATCTTTCTGATTTTCCCTAAATAAATATCACCAACGACATAATTGTTATTTCTTTGTTCTTTGTGTAATTCAACAAGTCTTTTATCCTCAAGTAATACTATATCAACTTCAGTAGGATGAGAATTAATAATAAGTTCCTTATTCACCAGCTCCGAAAATTATGAATTATTTATTAAAATATAGTTAATAAAATTCAGCACCAAAAACAATTGTGCGATAGAATTTTATAACGAATTAGTTACTATCAATTATATAAGAATACAAAAAGTTATTATTTTATAGTGCATAAACCATAGAATAATAACTTAGATAGAATTACTTAACCAGAATTGAGTAATGGGTTATCACCTTTATAATATTAAATTAAGAGATAAGTGAAATTTCATCCGGATATAACCGGATGAATTCTCAAGACCCAAGTCATAAAAAATTATTTCTTCTTATGTCTGTTCTTACGCAAACGTTTTTTACGTTTGTGAGTATTCATCTTATGCCTTTTTCTTTTTTTTCCGCTTGGCATAATTATTTTTTAACTTTGGTTTTAACTTCGCTTGCAAAAGTTTTAGCAGGCTTAAAAGCAGGAATATTATGAGCAGGAATAACTATAGTAGTATTTTTTGATATATTTCTACCAGTTTTCTGAGCTCTTTTTTTAATAATGAAA
>CAZMDE010000008.1:0-2834 GCA_964564355.1 uncultured Bacteroidales bacterium
ACAGAAATCTATACACATTTAAATAAAGAATTTTTAAGGGATATGATTATGCAGTTTCACCCAAGAGCGTAAACAATTAACAATTAACAATTAACAATTAGCAATTAGCAATGAACTCCTTACTCCTTACGCCTTATGCCTTATGCCTTATGCCTTATGCCTTATGCCTTACGCCTTATTAATTAATATCCGTGTCTTTCAGTATATTCAGCATAAATTCTCTGGCTCTGTAGAGCTGGGCTTTGACAGTTCCTAAAGGGAGTTGTAAACGGTCAGAGATTTCTTCATAGGAGAGTTCCTGGAAATACCGCATTTCTATCAAAGAACGGTATCTTGGTTTTAATTTTTCAACTATAACCCTCATTGTCTGTATCTTTTGTTCCCTTATTAATGAATCTTCAGGGTTAAGGTCTTTTGTTTTAATATTGCTTGTAGGGTCGCCTTCGTCAATATCTTCATCTCCTGAATAAACCTTTTCATAAATTGGAACACTTTTTCTCTTTTTCCTGATAAAATCTATACAGTTGTTGGTAGCGATTTTAAAAAGCCAGGTGCTGAAAGCATAATCCGGTGTATATTGGTTCAATCTTTTAAAAGCTTTTCCAAATGCTTCGATAGTCTGGTCTTCAGCATCATCAGGGTTATTGGTCATTTTTAAAAGCAGGAAATAAAGGGCATCCTTATAACTATCCATTAGCTTTGCATAAGCTTTTCTGTCCTTTTTATCAAGGGCAAGACGTACAAGCTTATAATCCCTTATAGCCTTATCAGTAAAATTGGGATTAATTTCAGGTTGTGGTTCTGTTACCATTTATTACTTTTAAAAATCAAGTTTGAAAAAATCAAATAAGTATTCAAAACTAAAATTATAATTTCAAACAATGGCGAAAATAATAATAAATTCCTTTCATCTAATTTAGTTATACACTTTTTATTAATAGCAAGCAGGCTGATCAGACGGAGTATGAAAAATGACAGGATTATATAAATTTGATAGGTATTACAGAGGAGTAATATGAAGGCTAAAAAGAAAGAAATTTGGGAAATTGTGAATAAACCAAGTGAAAATTTATGAACAAGCCTGTAATATTTTCCTGTTGTGAGATGTCTCTTCTTTTGTTTTAACCATAATGAAAAAGTGGACTTAGGCTCTGTCAATGTATGGCTATCATAACTGATTTCAATAGCTGTATTCTTTCTTCCGGCTACCTGGTTAATAAACAGGTCATCATCGCCTGAACGTATGGTATAATGTGAAGTAAAACCCTTGTTTTTGTAAAAGAGCTCTTTCCTGTATGACAGGTTTCTGCCTACTCCCATATATGGAATACCTGCAAGAGAAAATGATAAATATTGTATAGCAATAGTCAGTGTATCATAACGCATCAGCTTATTAATAAAGCCTGGTTTTTTCTCAAAAGCACCATAACCGAGAACAATATCCGGGGATTTCGGGTTTTGAATTTCGGATTTCGGGGTTTGATAATTGCTGACCATTTCCCGAATCCAGTATTTGCTTTTAGGCTTGCAGTCAGAATCTGTCAGTAATAGTATGTCATTTTTTGCAGATTTTATCCCGACAGATAAAGGAAACTTTTTACCTGAGAAAAAGTTCACATTATTCTGAATATTGACAGTCTTAAGGTTTTTATATTTCTTGCTGAAATCTTCAAGAAGAAATTCAGTGTCATCATCTGAGCAGTCGTTTACAACTACAACTTCAAAATCAGGATAATCCTGTTCAAGTACATAGGGAAGGAATTGCTGCAGGTTATGGAATTCGTTCTTTGCACAAATAACAACAGATACGGGGAGAGAGCGGAAATTAGGGATTTGGGAGTTGGGAGAGGGGAGATTACTGTCTGTAGTTTTTCTTTTCTTATAGAAAGCCAGTCTTGCAAATATTCCCCAGTAAAATATTAGCTGGATAATAAATGCGATTACGAAAAGAACAAATATTTGGTGCATTTAGTTATTAGTATTCAGTTGTCAGTAAACAGTAATTAGTTTAACGGCAAAGATATTTGAAAAAACTTTTCCAAAGTTTCAATCTTTGGAAAAGTTTTCATCTTATTGGTTGAAGATATATTGAATTATATCTGCTCCCATTTGCAAAGCTTTTGTCCTTATATATTCCGAATCCTTATGTACATCAGGGTCTTCCCAGCCATCACCCAGATCTGTTTCATAAGTATATAGTAACACAAGCCTGCCATTAAAAATATATCCGAATGCCTGAGGAGATTTCCCGTCATGCTCATGTATTTTGGGTAAGCCATTATTAAATTTAAATTTCTGGTGGAAAACAGGATGTTCAAAAGGAAGCTCAGCTAATTCAAGTTCAGGGAATATTTTTTTCATCTGGGGTCTGATAAATTTATCCAGTCCGTAACAATCATCTATATGAAGAAAGCCACCACCTATAAGGTAGTTCCTCAGATTAAGCGCTTCCTGGTCTGAAAATACCACATTTCCATGTCCTGTCAGGTGAATAAATGGAAAATTAAATATTTCGCTGCTGCCCGGCTCAACTGCCGGAATGTCTTCGCTTATATTTGTTCCCAGGTTAGTATTACAAAACTTAACAAGATTAGGCAATGATGTAGGGTTGCAGTACCAGTCGCCTCCACCGTTATATTTCATTAATGCAATACTTATAGAAGATTTCTGTCCAAAACCTTTAATATTAAAAAGGATTATTATAAATATAAATGCTAGTATTTTTCTCATAAATGACAAACGTTCAAAAACAAATTAATGTTGGATTAAATCAATTTTGAGGCGCTAAAGTAATAATAATAGATATTAGACGACTTACACTTTATTATAACAAT
>CAZMDE010000008.1:2844-6559 GCA_964564355.1 uncultured Bacteroidales bacterium
AGCAAATATCTTTCTCAACTATCAGTCTTCCAACTATAAAACAACCGAGAATTAAAGAAACCATAAAATACTACACCTGCCTGCACTTCCAGCATAGATTCCACAAGTATATTAAAACCGAAAATGATAATAAACAAAAGGTAAATGATATTATTTTGTTTGAAAGCGATCATAGCAGGAAGGAGAAGCCCAAGCCAAAGAATAAGGAAACCAATTATTCCGGTAGCAATAAAAGTCTGAAAGTACTGGTTATGAGCATTCAGTTTTTTTTCATAAGCAGATTTTATGTTTAATTTTTTGTATGTATTCAAAAGAACATCCTTTACATCACCTGTGCCAACGCCGAAAATAGGATTCTCTTTCATTACTTTCAGAGAAGTTTTCCAAATCAATATTCTGCCGCTTGTTTCATCTTCGCTAAGATTGTTAGTGTAAGCTTTGTTCATAAACAATTTTCGTGTATTGTTCATTCTTTCAAGAGAATTGGGGAATACTTTTAATAAAACTATCATAATAGGCATGATTATTATGCATAAAATAATGCCGGCTTTATATTTTTTATTCCTTATAACTAAATATCCTATTATCGTTATAATAATAATAATCAGAGTAACTAAACCAGCTTTAGAGCTTAGTAATACTATAATTACAGAAAAGAAAAGTATCAGAAGGAAAGATTTATAAGAATTTTGAATGCTGAAAGTTGAACGCTTAATTATGAGGAAAGCTAAGATTGCAATTGCAAAATTCAGATACATTGAAAAATAACCGGGATGAAATAATATTGAGAAATTAGTATAATAAAAATTTCCTGTATAGCAACTATCTTTATAGTATTGATAGGTAGCATTTGCCAGGCAGATTAAGGAACCAAGCAGGCAACCAGATAAATAAATATTTAATATTAGCGGTAGTTTTAGATTTTTGAAAAAGTTTTGTTCAAGTGAGGAAAATAATATGGGAAATATTAAAAGTGACACCTTAATTCCCAGGTCAAACATTCCAAATTTAAGATTTTCAGAATAAAGTATACCTATAAGGTAGATGATATAATAACCTGCAAAAAGTAAGGTATATGGCTTGCTGAGTATATTCTGAATTTTATTTCTGTAATCACCTTCTAAAATCCAGATAGTTACTAAAGCTCCGATTAAATAAGATACTATATGATTGTTAATAGGAATAAAGAAAGCAATTAACAGAAGCAGGTATTTAAAAAAATACTTATTATTCAAATAGTTAAGTTTTGTAAACATCTTATCTGTTTTAATTTTTTTGAACAGGTTTTGTCTGAATAAAGTCTGCAAAATCTTCTGCAATTTTTTCTATAGAGAAATTCTTTACTCCGTAATTGTAAGCGTTTTCTCCGCATTTTCTGACTAATTCAGGAGAATTGTAAAACATAAGTGTTTTTTCTGCCAGGTCTTTATCATCTTCAGGGATGAAATTTAGTCCGCATTTACCTTCATCAATAAACAATTCTTTAGCTTCACCTTCAACTCCCAGTAATATTGGTTTTCGCAAAGCAAGGTTCTCGAATATCTTTGAAGGTATGGCACCTTTAAATAATTCGATATTTTTTAAAGGGATAACTGCCGCATCAGTTTCCTTTATTATTGAAAGCATTTTGATTTTCGAGACTGAGTCGTGAAAAGTAACATTGTTTAATTCGAGTTTGCTTTTTAATTCAAGAAGTTTGTCTTTTTCGGGACCATTACCAATTAGTATAAAGCGAATATCTTTAAATTCCCGGAGATGATTTGCAGCATTCAGAATTACTTCCAGTCCCTGCGCATGACCTATTATTCCTGCATATATAATTATGAAATCAGTTACTTTAAATCCATTTTCTTTTCTCCAGGAGTTTTGATTAATATTATTATCACTGCCTGCAAACTGATTTGTATCAATGCCGTTTTTTAACCAGAATATTTTTTTATCAGGAAATCTGTTATGAATATCATTTACAATACCCTGTGTCTGACATGAGATAAATTCGGAATTACGGTAAAGAGTTTCCTCGAGTTTTGTACTGACATGGAGAAGGAATTTGTTTGTAACTATGCCTAACTTTTCAGCACTTTCAGGCCACAAATCCGAAACATTAAATATCAGCTTAGCTCCTTTTAATTTCTTTAAAAGCAAGGCTGTAATACCTAAAAATAAGGGCGGAGATTCGCAGAAAATAAAATCCTGTTGATTTAATTTGAAAAGACCAATTATAAACGAAGTTTTAACAAATGAAAAATAATTTAAAAGTCTTTTTAAGATTGATTTTTTAGATGATACATAAATATAGCAGCGATGAATTTTAATTCCTTCTATTATTTCGAAATGATAAAATTTATGTCTGTAGCCCTCATATATTTTCATCTGAGGATAATTCGGCATAGCAGTCAGAACGCTAACATCATAGCCTTTGTTTATCAGACTTTTTGCAAGCCAGAATAGCCTGTTTTGCGGAGCGCCTGTTTCAGGAGGAAAATATTGTGTTAGTATAAGAAATTTCAAAGATAAATAGTGTTAATCAACTTTAATAAATTCATATTTTAATTTCTGAAAAGAATTGAAATATTTATCAAAATTACAATATTTTATTTGATGACGCATTTTAAAAGTATTTACCAATTTTGCTAACATTTTGTTACCTGTTTTAGAAATTAACTAATTTTGGATATTTTAAATACTAAATGTTCAGGAGAAAATTTGAATATATTAAGACATTATTAGCAAATACTGAAAATAAAACTTTAGTAACAAATTTCGTTTCTTTATCTGCATTGCAGGTAGTTAATTATTTGTTTCCCCTAATTCTAATTCCTTATCTTGCAAGGGTTTTAGGTATAGAAAAATATGGATTGGTATATTTCATCCAGGCTTTTTTATCTTTTTTCATTGTTTTTTCTGATTATAGTTTTTACCAGACAGCAACCAGAGAAATATCAATAAACAGGAATGATACTAATAAATTAAAAGAGGTTTTTAATTCTGTCCTTAATACAAAAATGTTTTTATGTATTATAGGATTTGTGATATATGCGGTAATAATTTTTGCGATTCCAAAATTTAATAAAAACTCTTCTGCTTATTTAATAAGTTATCTTATTGTAGTAGGTCAGGCTTTATTTCCAATATGGTTTTACCAGGGAATAGAAAAAATGAAATACATTTCAATTTTCGGAATTTTATCAAAGATTATTTTTACCTTATTGATATTTATATTTATAAGAATCCCATCCGATTATAAATATGTTAATCTGCTTCAGGGCATAGGAGGATTCTTAACAAGCATTGCGAGTATAATTTTTATTATTTATTTTTATAAAATTAAATTAAAATTTGTCGGGATAAAAGAAATAATTTCACAGCTTAATAATGGCAAGCGTATTTTTATGTCAAATTTTGCAGTGAATATTTATATTAATACGAACATGTTTATATTGGGAATCTTTGCTTCTGACAAGATTGTAGGTCAGTACAGTATTGCTGAAAAGGTAATTTCAATAATCAGACAGGTTATTAATGTTTTTGCTCAGGTAACATATCCACATATTTGTAAGTTGACAATTAAAGGACATGATTATATTCTGAGTTTTATTAAAAAGGTAATTTTCCCTTTTGCGATATTAATATTTACTATTTGTTTGGTAGTATTTTTAGGGTCAGATTATATTGTTTTGATTTTTACAGGGAAAATGATACCAGAAATATCTTT
>CAZMDE010000008.1:6569-22623 GCA_964564355.1 uncultured Bacteroidales bacterium
CTTTTTTAATAAAATTATTAAGCTTTATTCCTTTTATTGTCGTAATGAATATACCAGCATATCAGATTTTGCTGTCATATAATTTTTATCGCAGCTACAGCAAAATATTAACCTCCGGAGCAATAATCAGTATTATTCTTAATCTGATATTGTCATATTATTTTTTTGCTTTCGGAACGTCAATATCATTATTAATCTCTGAGCTTTTTGTAACTTTAGGCTTATATTTGGTGCTTCATAAAAAGCACCCAGAATATTCATTATTTTAAAATGTTAATTTGAATGACACTTTATAAAGAAAAATCAATAGATTATTATATATCTGTTCGTCAGGATTTGATAAAACTAATCCCAAGGTTGGACAATCAGAGAATACTTGAAATTGGCTGTGGAGGCGGAGATACTCTGATTGAAATTAAAAAACAGGGCATTGCCGGAGAAGTTGTTGGCATAGAAATGAATTCTCTTGACTCAAGTAATCAGAATAGCAATTTAATTGATAAGCTTATCATAGGCAATATAGAACAAATAGAACTGGATTATCCGGAAAAGTATTTTGATGTTATTTTATGCGGTGATGTATTAGAACATCTTATTGACCCCTGGAGCTTAATACTTAAGTTAACAAAGCATCTTAAAGAAAATGGGATTTGGATTATCAGTTTACCAAATATCAGGGAAATTTCAACACTATATAAAATTGTTATTAAAGGAGACTTTAAATATGTTGACGGCGGAATTCTTGATAAAACTCATTTGAGATTTTTTTGCAAGAAAAATATTATTGAACTGATTAGAATACCACAGCTTGGAATACCACAAATATATACAGATATGGACACATTTCAGGGTTTCAGCATAAGGAAAATCATTAACAAAATAACATTAAGGGCTTTTGAGCAGTTTTTAGCTATAAGATATGTTATAGTCGCAGGGCGAAAAATAAAATAAAGAGTAAAGAATGCAAATGAAGAAAGATTATACCTGGAAAATAATAATCAGCGTTTTTATTTTCATTACTATTTTCCCGACTATCAGGATTCTTCTTATAGGTAATGAACAATCAACAAATTTTACGGAATTAATTATTTCTGTAATGCCTGAGATTCTTATCGGATTGTTAATGTTGTTTTCAATTTATAATTTAAGACATAAGAAACAAGACAGAAGTATCAGGAACCTCCCATTTAACATTAAGTTTAATTATCTTGATTGGGCAGTATTAATTTATGCTCTTTCTAATATTATTTATGGAATGATTTTATCCCGTAATTTCATTTTATCTGCGTATGCCATAAGATTAAGCTTTTTCCCGATTTTATGTTATTATATAGCTCGTTTTACATTATACGATAATAAAAATCAGGGTTATAAAATTTATACTATTTTAAATTACTGGTTTTGCATATTGGCGATATTTGGGTTAGTACTTTACTTTGTTTTTCCGGATTTGATGATGTTTTTTATTATTAAATCAGGAGGCACGATTACAAAATATATTATTCTCAGAATGACATCAATTTTATGGACTCCGGTTGTTTTTGGATATATTATGAGTATAGGCGCTATTTATTCATACTTCAGAATTTGCACAAAAAATAGTTTGACAGATTATATTATGTTTTGCATCTATTGGTTATGTTTATTTTATACTGTTTCCAGGGGTCCGATAGCTTCTTTTTTAATAGGTTTTATTTTGGTTACTATTTTTTACAGCCCAAAATGGAAAAAAAGTGTTGTTACCACGTTCCTGATAATATTAATATACATGATGAATATATTTATTATTCCTCAAGGTAAAGAATTATCTAACTGGCTTTTTTATTCAACTTTAAAAACTATAGAGCTGGAAGACGGATTGACCAGAGTTGAGCTATGGAACAAATCTTACCAATCTTTTATAGAAAAACCCGAAGGATATGGGCTTGGTAAAGCAGGACTTGTAGCAAAGAGGTTTTTCAAAGACAAGAATAATAAAGATGTGTCAATATATTCAACAGATTGCATGTATTTAAAAGTTGCAAATGAAACCGGAGTATGGGGTTTGTTTTCTTTTTTATCATTGTCTTTATTATTTTTCATTAAATTTTACAAATATTTTACTAAAAACAAGAAATCATTTTTTTCCTTTCTGTTCATATTATTTATTATTGCTTATTTAGACAGTGTTTTCCATAATTATATGGATTTGTATTTTTTATCATATTTTTTCTGGTTTACAGCAGGAATTTCAGTTAACTATATAGCTTATGACAAAAACTGATTTAAGTATAGTTATAGTAAATTATAATACTGAATTATATCTGGTAAAATGTATTGAATCCATTTATAAGAGCTATTTTGGATTATTTGAAATTATTGTAGTTGACAATGCTTCGCAAGATAATAGTATAAAAGTAATATCCGAAAGATTTCCAGATGTTAAAATAATAGCAAATAAATTAAATGCGGGATTTCCTGCTGCCAATAATCAGGCATTTAAAATAGCTGATGGGAAATATATTTTAATGCTTAATCCTGATACTGAAATTACAGGAGACGCATTATACAAATTGACACACTATCTTGAGAATAATAATGATATTGCTTTAGTTTCCCCAAAATTACTGAATACTGACGGGTCTTTGCAATATTCTGCATGGCGGTTTCCTAAAATAAAATACATACTTGCAGAGATGCTTTATCTCAATTTTCTGATAAGCGATAAGTATTATAAAGAAAAAAACTTCACTCTTTCTTTTGAGCCCGAATCAGTTTCAGGAGCTGCAATGATTTTCAGAAGAGAGCTGTTTGAGACAATAGGATTTCTTGACGAAACATTGTTCTGGATAGAAGATATAGACTATTGCTATAGAATCAAAAAAGCAGGATTAAAAATTATGTATTACCCTGAAGCAGTTGTGATTCATCATATTGGTAAAAGTGCAATTAAAAATTACAAAGTATCCATATCAAATATGATATTCAATAAGATTAAGTTTTATAAAGTTCATCACAGTATTGCAGAAACATTGATTGTTCAATTCATCAGTTTTATTAATATTTTTATCAGGGTATTACTCTTTTTATTTTTATCTCCATATAATACCGTCTATTTTGAGAAAGCTAAAGCATATTTATACACTCTTCCTAAAGTCTTTAATCCACAGAAATACTTTAATAAATGAGTCGTAAAAAAATCATATTTCTAACAGGGGCAAGTGGATTTATAGGCAGACATTTTCTGAAGGACTTGGATTATAATAAGTATGACTGTATTGCACTTACCAGAAATAAAAGCAATATCATTAATCCAAATCCCCAAACAGAAATCCTTGAAGGAGATATTATGAACATCAGTAAATACTCCGAAGTGCTTTCTAAATGTGATTATTTTGTAAATATTGCTGCAGAAAAAACATTAGAATCGGAAATGGATAAAATTAATATTCTGGGAACTGAAGCTATTTTAAGAGAAATCATAAAATACCCTCAGTTAAAACTTATTCATATAAGCACTTCCGGGATTTACGGAATAAAAAATCATAATCAAGAAGAAATATGTGAAGACTCTGAAGTCTTTCCTGATAATAAATATGAAACCACAAAACTTAAGGCAGAAAAGCTTATAATTGATTTTTGCAGGCAGATTCCTTTTAAGTATGTTATCCTTCGGCTTTCAAATGTCTTCGGTGAATTCGAGAAAACCAACAAACTTTTAAACCTGTTTAAATCATTATATAAAAATCATTTTATATATCTTGATAAGGAAGCAAAATTAAACTATGTCTATGTTAAGGATATAAATGATATTGTTTTTAAATTTATTGAACAGGATTTAATTAACAATTCTGCCTATAACATTAATGCTTCATGCTCTATATATGAATTTATTGAACAAACAAAACATCTGTTAAATATTAATTATAAAACTTTTACTTTACCTGCATACCTGAAATTTTTTGTTTTTATTTTATCAAAAATATTTAATGTTTTGCCTAAAAGATATAGGCTTATAGATAGTATTAAATATAACGAGCTGACAAATAAGAAAATTTATTCAACCTATAAAATAAATTCAATCTTTGAATTAAATGAAAAAGAAAGTTTGTTTAAAGGGGTTGAAAATTTAATTAAGTATTACAGGGATAATCAGTTATTATGAGAGTTTGTCTTTTAGGGAACAATAAAAGTGTACATATTCAAAAATGGGTAGAGGCTTTATCAAAAAGCAAAGAAATTGATTTGCATGTTGTAACTTTTGATGAGGGATTAAAATTTAAAAACGTAACTTATCATTTGCTAATAAATTATGCAGGAAACAAGTTGGATTATTTATTTAATATCCCCAAATTAAGAAAAATAATCAAGGAAATTAATCCGGACATTGTTCATTCGCATTATGCTACAAGTTATGGATTTATGGGCGCAATGCTCAATTTTAAAGCATATATAATTACCGGATGGGGTGCAGATATATTTGACAGTCCTAAAAACCCGATAATGAAAATAATTTTAAAGTACTCTTTACGTAAGGCAAGAATTATAACTGTCCTTTCAGAAATGACTTTAAAAGAAATATCTAAACTAACAGATAAAGACATTAAGTTAATTCCTTTTGGTGTAGATGTTATTAAATTCAATAAAACTTTAGCAGAAAAAAAAGATACAATCACAATTGGTACTATAAGGACTCTGAGCGAAAAGTATGGTGTAGAATATTTGATCAGGGCATTTGCAATTGTTTGTTCCAAACATGAAAATGTAAGATTAGAAATTATTGGAAATGGAGAGCTGATGAACTATTTAACTGAATTGACACGTAAGCTTAATATTTCTGAGAAGGTTAAATTTTATGGTTTTATAAATCAGATATCAGATTTTGTTCAGTATTTAAATATTCTGAAAAGTTTTGATATTTTTGTAATACCTTCAGTAATGGAATCCGAAACTTTCGGGGTAGCTGCTGTTGAGGCTTCTGCATGCTCTATTCCAGTTATTGCCACTAATATCGGGGGGCTAAAAGAAGTTATTGTTAATAATAAAACCGGCATTTTAGTACCCCCGCGTGATACTGATAGGCTTGCAGAAGCCCTTGAAAAACTTATACTTGATAATGATTTAAGAATAACTCTTGGTAATACTGGCAGAAAAAGAGTAGAAGAGTTCTATAACTGGGAAACAAATGTTAATGGAATGATTAACATATACAAGAATTGTTTAACAAGTTAATATTGCAAAAGAGTATGCGCATTTTCATCATCGGCTTTATGGGGTCAGGTAAGACGACTGTTGCTAAGAAACTCGCTCCCAGGCTTAAATTAAGCTTTTACGACCTTGATAAGCTTATAGAAGAAAGATATAATAAATCAATAGATACCATTTTTGAAGATAAAGGGGAGGAAAGTTTTAGAAAAAAAGAAAATCTGATGCTGACTGAAATATCTTCGTCTGACAATTTTATTCTTTCTACAGGTGGCGGACTTCCTTGTTTTTATGATAATATGAATATGATGAACAGCAAAGGAAAGACAGTTTATCTCAGGATGTCGCCCTTAGCCTTGTTTTCCAGGTTGAAGAATTCAAAAGCACACCGTCCTCTAATTAAAAATCTTGATGATGGTCAATTAAAATTGTTTATTGAAAAGAAGCTTGAGGAAAGAGAACCTTACTATTTAAGAGCATCTGTGATTATTGATGCTTTAAATGTTGATTATAAAAGATTGATTTCTGAAATTGAAAAATTATCAAAATAGAGATTTAATCTGCTAATCTGTAATCTGAAATCTGAAAATCATCTTTGGGTGAAAGATGGGGCTCGAACCCACGACCTACGGAACCACAATCCGCCGCTCTAACCAGCTGAGCTACATTCACCATTTTTTACGTTTGCAAAGTTACATAATTATTAATTGAGATTAAAAAAAAACTATGGTTAATAAAATTTATTTTTTTTTTCATTGCGGGTAGTTTTACTTTATATAATTTTATACCCTGAAATTTTAAAACACATATTAGAACATTTAATGATCAACTAACAACTAAAATATGAATGTCATTTATAAATTTAAAATATCTATTGACGGGGAAGAGGAAGATTTCCTGAGAGAAATTGAAATTGAAGGACACAGCACATTTGAGGACCTTCATTATGCAATAATTGAAGCTACAGGTCTTGAAGGTGATGAGCTTGCTTCTTTTTATCTGTGTGACAGCACATGGGTAAGGGAAAAGGAAATTACACTTCTTGATATGTCAGAAGAGGAAAATAGAATAGATATTATGAGTGAATGCAAAATCAAGGATCATATAACAAACCCTGACCAAAAGATTATATATGAATATGATTTCTTGAATATATGGAGCTTCCTGATTGAATTAGTAAAAACAAAACCTCCCTTAGCTAAAGTAAAATATCCCCGTTGTATAAAAAGTACCGGTAAATTAACTCCAAAGGGTAAAACTCAATCATCTCTCATACCTACAGATATTGCTGAAGAATTTGAGTTTTCCGATAAAGATTTTGACTCATTTAACGAAGATGAGTTAGCTGAAGGATTTGGACTTGAAACCGATGATTTTGGCGAGGACATTGATGAACGGTAGTACTGACAAAACCCTTATTGTTCTTCTCGGACCTACTGCAATAGGTAAAACTGCTCTTAGTATTGAGCTTGCTAAAAAATTAAATACTGAAATTATATCTGCTGATTCCCGCCAGTTTTATAAAGAGCTGAAGATTGGTACCTCTTTTCCTTCAAAGGATGAATTAGAAGCTGTAACACACCATTTTGCAGGACATTTATCAATCAATGATAATTATAATGTTTCCCGTTTTGAAACAGATGTTCTGGATTTTCTTAATTCAGTATTCATCAGTAATTTATTGGTATTAATGGTTGGTGGTTCGGGTTTGTATATTAATGCTGTCTGTAACGGAATTGATACTCTTCCTGACCCTGATGAAATTTTAAGGCAGAGTCTTAAGACTAATCTGAAAGAGCAAGGTATTGAAGTATTGAGAGAGCAGTTAAAAACCCTCGATTTAGATTATTACAATACAGTAGACCTTGACAATCCAAACCGATTGATGCGTGCCATTGAGGTTTGCTTGCAGACAGGAAAAAAATATTCAGAATTAAGAACACAGAAACCAAAGCCGAGAGATTTTCGCATAATCAAAATAGGCTTACAAAGAGATATAAATGAGCTTTATGAAATAATAAATAATAGGGTTGACAGGATGATAAATGACGGACTTGTTGAAGAAGCCAGAACCCTTTATCCATACAGAAATCTCAATGCATTAAACACAGTAGGTTACAAAGAATTATTTCTTTATTTTAACGGAAAGACAAGTCTTCCAGAAGCTATAACAAAAATCAAAACTAACACCAGGCACTATGCAAAGCGGCAATTGACATGGTTTAGAAAAGACAAATCAATTATATGGTTTAGACCGGAAGAAAAAAGTAAGATATTTGAATTATTAGTGAGTAGTGATTAATTATAAGAACTCCATCTCCCTGTTTTATGGGTAGATTTTCACTTTTTCACACTGAATAACCTCCTGTGTTATTTTATTATATACAAAAGCTATAGTGTAAACCTGCTGATAATTCAAATCATTGCTGAGAGTAAACTGATAATTCTTAGTTATAAACTGGTCTTTTTGCAAAGGTTTATTTTTTAAGTCTTCACCCCAGGTGCCATTCATTGAACCACGCAGTACATTCCGGTTAACATAATTCTGTATTTGATGACGAGAAGGAGTATAGCTTTCCTGCAAAGCTTTTATGCTGTCTTCAACAATGTAAACGCATAGCATAAGAGACGCGCTGATAGTATCAAGAGAATGAATAAAAACTGAAGAAGTCAAATTTCTACCTGATATATCATAATTATTAAATAGCTGTATGTCAATCTTCGGAGGTAAATCCAATATATCTTCTATCTTTTCTCCCCAAACTTCAGGATCAACAGCTCTTACATTATTATATATTTTCCGGTTAATCATTCCCCCCGGCAGGGAACTGGAGATTTTAAATAATCTATCAATATCATTTCCAGCCTGAGAACGGAAATCAATTACAAAATCACCTGAAGGAACAGCTAATTCTCCAGCATGTATAGAGTAACTGATTAATTGATTAGTGTAACGTAATTGTAATGTTTCAAGTATTTTATGTGCATCAGGGCAATATCCGCACTGTGAGGCTGTAAATTCTTCCAGCAATACATGTCTTACATATTTTGAGCTATCATTATTAGTGTTATTCGATTGCTTAACATATGGATGATCAATTTTATCGCAGGAAGAAAGAACAATAAGCAATGAGCAATTAACAATGAGCAATAAAAAATAATTATTAACTTTATGTATCATGTTTAAAATGAAATGCTGATAATTGCAGTTAAACCATTTGAAGCAGGCAAAGGACGGCATACTCCTCCAATACACATTACTCCCTTAACTCTTCGTCCATACATAAGCTGAAAGCTTTTTCCCTTTTTAGCATACCTGAAACTTCCTGTATAGTAATGTAAACGTTTTGATGTTTCAGAATTTCCATAATTATACATGTCAAACACAGTAAATGACCAATTAGGAGAAACTGAATATTCAAGTAAAGCTAAAGCCCAGTTTTTATTATATTGTTTCGAATACAGATGCTGAAGTTCTATACGCAGGGCTTTTTTATCCGTCATCTTAAAGGTCAAATCAGCAACCCCAACATTTCCACTAATTTTCCCATTCCATTCAAAACCATTTATAATATCATTATTATAAATAAAGCTCATAAATGAAGCTGTTGCTTTAAACTGCGGATTTATTTTTTTATTCACTTCTATTCCTGCATCCTGATAATATACATCTTTTCCCGGTTTTAGAAAATCTGATTTATAGCCAATTCGGGAGCTGTCATTTATTAATTGCTTATCAATAGATTGAATGCGGGAATAATTAAGCATAATTTCAGTTCCATAATTTCCTCCTATAATAGAGCCTTTTTTAAAATTATATATAAGCTGACCCTGGATTCCCATTTCTCCGTTTGCCTGAGTAGCGTAAGGGAAATAATTCTGAAGCATGTATTCATGTTGTATTGTCAGTGGGGGCAAATAATTTATCATCAGGTCATTACCTTTAGCTTCATTTTGCGAACGGAAATTCATATTGTCAATACGTTTGGCAGAGAGTAAAATACCTAATCCCTTTTGATTATATGAACCTGCCAATAAAAGCGCCTGACCGGGTCTATATATATAATTATTTAAAGGATAAGGGTCATTAGCTTTATAAACATACTCACCTTCAAAATGAAATTTATTATAATTCATCATAAGTCTACCTGCTCCGGCAGCCACATTTTCCGGCAACCTATATGTCGGATTGTTGTTTTGTTCAAATTTGCTGATTATACTTCCTCCAATAATAGTTGAAAGTTTATTATTATTAGTTGAAAGTATATCATTCAGATTAAATTCAGCATCCAATCCTCTGACAATTCCTTCGCCTTCTGCCCAATAATAACGCTGTTTGCCAATAACTCCTTTTAAAGTAATACCTTTTATGGGTTCAAACCTGATGCTGAAACCATTCATAACATTATCATAACCCAGGTCTTTATCTTCATAGCTTCTGAAAATAAGCCCGCTACCAAATTGTTCATAGAAATTACCCGCAATTACAGTTAAATTTTTATGAGTATAGCTGATATATTTGTAAGGGAAACCACTTCCTTTAAATTTGGAATCATAACCAAGAATTGGGTTCAGATAAGTTTCGTATCTTAATCCTGCGCTGAATTCTCCTAATCTGTAATCAATATTACCATAACTATTCATAAGGAGCTTTTCAGGTACACCTGTAGTACCTATAGCATTATCATTGTTATAATACTGAAAAACAGTATAAAAATTTCCATGAATATTTCCTATGTTTTGAGAGAAGAGGGAAGAGCAATGCAAGAAGTAAGAAATAAGGATTAAGAAGAAAAACTTAGGACTTAAGTGTTTTTTCATTTTCAATCTTTAATTATCAATTAAGAGCTTTCTTAAGATTTTGATTATTTCATTTTCATCACCCTCATTGTACGAGCTATGCTGCCAGACAACATCTTTTTTCTTATTAAGAATAAACATATGAGGAATTGATGTGACATTCATAGCTCTTTTGAAGTTGCAGTTTTCATCAGTCATAAAATCAAAATTCCAGCTTTTGCCATTAATTAAAGGTAGAATATTAGCTTTAGTTCTTGCATCATCAACAGAAACAGCAATAAACTTCACCCCTGTTTCTTTTTGCCAATCTTCATAAACATCATATATTGCTGTCAGTTCTTTTATACAGGGTTTACACCAGGTAGCCCAAAAACTAAGGATAATAGGTTTCCCGTTATTATTAATGTTTGCTGTGTTAAATGAAGCCCCATCAATGGTTTTAATATTAACGGCTGGCAATTTGAATCCTTGTATTAAACTGTCCTGGGAAAATAAATAAAACGAAAAAAGCAGGAAGCAGGAAGTAAGAAATAAGAATTTTCTAGTCATGTGGTTTGTCAGGAATTTTATATATTATATCTTATTTAATAATTGATATTTTTCTGATAATAGATTCTTTGCCGGAATTTATTTCAACTATATATATGCCGCTTTTAATATTTCCAATGTCTATTTTATAATTATTTTTTCCGACAGACACCAATCCTAAATCTTTTGTAATAACCATATGTCCCAGCATATCAGAAATAATGATTTTAATATTCTCAGGTTTATCTAAATTAAAGCTAATATTAGCTTTATCCTTTATCGGGTTAGGAAAGATTTCCGCAAAATTTATATTATTATGTTCCTGGATGCCAACAGTATTTGATACCATGGAGGTCCATAATACTTCTTTAGTTGTAATATTTTGAACAAAAAATATAATTCTTAATTGATTTCTATTATAAATTGTACCGGTTAAAGTCCAGCTACCTGTTATGGTTTTAGAATAACCATTTTTCATAATTGAAGGTAAAGCAGTTCCATTAGCATTAGGAAGCATTTTTTTCATTACCCAATCAAAAGACTTTTGTCCGTTAGCCCCAGGAGGATTAGTGAAATTTATTTGTTTTTCAACAACAGCAATGTAAACTCTTATATAGCCAGAGAGATTTTTTTTAGCTATAAATGTTGCAGAACAATTAAGATTATTTCCGTTTAAAAAAGAGACAGGGTTCTCAATTATAACAGCAGTATCTTTGGAAGTTTTGACAGCAAAAGGACATTCGCTTTGATTTACTAACTGATCAGTACTTATAGTACCATCTACAATTGCTGAAGGGACACTGTGAACTCCATAGAAGTTAACCCTGGTTTGTATATCTGGAATATTTACACTGGTTTGCATTGGGTCAGTGCCGGGCCAGGAAGTGTGATAAGACAAGCCTATTACAAAATCTTCTTCATTTTTTATGCTTTGTTCCAATCCCGGAGTATAAGCAGCGCATGAAGGACAGCTGGCGTTTGTAAAATATTCAACTAATACGGGCTTACCTGGTTTGAAGATGTTGTTAACAGATATAACCGTATCATTGTTTAAATTTTGGTCAGGGTTTCCATTTATATTACTAGCCCAGACTTTTATTTTATGAATACCAGCTTCAGGGTTCCATGGCGTGGTGAAAGCATAATTATAATATTTAGCTGTGCCTACATTCAAATTGATGAGATTTTCAAAAATTACAGGATTATTGTCAATCCTGTAATTAATGGTCATAGACTCTATTTTCAAAGCTCCCCTGTTTAGTAAATAGCCATTAATAATTTCATTGCCATCCTTCCTGAAACATTCAGGAATATTAATAGTTATGGCAGAAACATCAAAATCATTGGGAACAAAAATTTTAATATTATCAATGGCAAGACCGTAGAGTTGGTGATTTGAATCTCCATTACCATCGCAGTATACAAAAGCAATTTTAACAGAATCCTTACCGGCTAATGAACTTAAATCAGCAATCTGATTATTCCAAATGCCGTCAGGATTTATATTACTGATATTAATCCATGTATTTCCTTTGTCCAGAGAAGCTTTTATAAAAGCAGACTCAGTTGCTTTTCCATCAGCATAATAAACTGCATAATAAAAAGCATCATAAGACAATTGTATTTTAGTATAATTTGTAAAATCAAGATATGGAGTAATTAGCATATCATTACTTTTATTACACAGACATTTATCGTCATTTGTGCAGGCGAACTTAGTATGGCTTGGTATAACAAACTTAGTGCTTGACAATGTAGTATTAATTCCCGCTTTCCAGCCACCGTCAGTTGCCACAGTTTTTTGCGACCATGTAGTTGGGATTATACCAGCTTCAAATTCTTCATTTAATATTATTTGTGCATCTATACTTATAAAACTTAAAACTATAAAGTTAAAAGTTAAAAAGAAAAACAATTTTGGCATGGAAATCAATTTTATTAATTAGCAATTAAAAAATTATATTTGCAAATGTATACTTTAAATAAATAAAGAATTCAAAAATGAAAAAATTAATCATTATTCAAAATATACTATTCATAATTCATTTAACAGCATTCAGCCAAAGCCTATCTTTAACTTTCAATTCAATTACTGTTAAACCTGATTCTGTTTATATTATTAGCTGTGATGCTTCTAAGAGTATTGTTGATTCCGTAGCAGTGAATAATGTAAGTGATAACGCTATTAGTGTAATGGTTAAAAAGATAATAAAAGATACTCTGACAGGTACATTAAACTTCTTTTGCTGGAAAAAATGCTATAACTCTACTATATATGTTTCTCCTGATTCTATTCTTATATATCCCGGGTCAACTGAAAAAAGTTTTTTTGGAGAATATAATCCCAGGGGAAAGGTTGGTTCTTCAACTATTACTTATGTATTCTTTGATAAAAATAACAAAACAGATTCTTCATCAATTACTTTTAATTATGTTTCAACACCTAATGCTATAGAAAAATATTCAAATAGGTATGGTATTTATAAAGTTTACCCAACTCCTGCTGATATTCATTTAAACATCAGCTATAATATTGTAGATGATATTAATAATTATCATTTAATAGTATATAATCATAGCGGGCAGAAGGTGTCAGATATTAAATTAAATGAAACAAATGGAATAGCAATAATTAATACAACAGCTTTTCCAAACGGCATTTATTACTGCTCTCTTATAAACCGAAATAAAACATATTCTGTAAGGAAATTCTCAGTTATTCATTAAGTATTTATTATCTTATCAGCGTAATCTTTCCGGTAGCTATTTTGTCTCCTGCTAATATTCTGTAGTAATAAATTCCCTGCAATAAATTCTTTGAATTAAAAGTAGTTTCGTGCTTTCCTTTATTCAATGTTTCATTAACAAGATTGGCAACTTCCTTACCTAATATGTCATATATACTAATATTAACAGAACAATCATCAGGAAGATGATAGCTTATTATAGTTTGCTGGTTAAAGGGATTTGGGTAACAGCTATGTATTAATGTTGAATTATTTATGTTTTCATCAAATATTACTTTAGGAATACTGAGTGAAAATCCATTTATCTCCTGAGCATCACCATCAGTTATAATACTTTCATCATCCAATATAATTTGTTCAGCAGTCAAAGGTTGGTTTGCAGAGTAATTTGCTGACAACTTTAATGTAACAATCTTCTGATTTGCTTTTAAGATAACCGGTTCATTAGTCATTGTCCAGGCAATATTTACAGTACAGTCCACAGACGACAGTCCGCAGTCCAAATTATATATCAATCCTTCAATATCAGAAACAATATCTATGACTTTGAATAGAGAATTTTCAATTTTAAATTTAATACCTATAGCACCAAGAGCAATATCATTTGTAACTTTTATAGGTAAATCAAATGCCCCTCGCTGAGATAATTTTATTTCATCCGAATTAACAAGGTTTATATTTGCTGACTTTTTAGAAACAAAAGGATAAGAACCATTAACATCACCAAAACAAACGGCACTGATATCCTGTACAATATTTTTTTTATTTAAAATTATAGTATCATTGTCATAGAGCCAGTCTCCTGCAGGAAAAGATTTAAGGGTTTTGATATACCTTTTATTTATCAGCAAAGCATCTTTAGGGTCAATTTTACCATCATTATTAACATCAGCCGCTCGTTTATAAAGGTTATTTGAGAAATTAAAAAACTTAATATAATTTCTGTTAACTAATAAAGCATCTGCAGGGTTTACGCCTCCCCATTTTTTGGTAATCTGTGGTTGTAAAATGTATGAGTTATTATTAAGATTATTAAAAAAGTAATTTCCTTTAACATCTGTAATGCTTGTGTCTGTATTTGCTCCTTCAGAAATGTTTAAATTAATTAAGGTGTTATTTAAAGGAGAATGTTTTATATTGCTATATGTCAATTTTCCACTTATTGAGTATTCAGGCTGAAACCGGATTGAAGCTATACGGGTTTGCCAATTAGCTCTTCCGGTAGTTTTAATATATTCCTGAGTGTACCAGAAAGTTTTATCATCACTCGGGTCAACAGACATCATGCTGTAATCCCCCCAACGAGCCTGTATGCCGGTTTGTGAACCGCTTCCGGCTATAATTTCTGTTTCGGGAATAGTCATCATTCCTAAAGAATCTGAAGAATGTCTCCCTGTATATCTTATTGAGGGAAAAACAGAAGACCCCGATACACTATATCCCAAAGCAATGTCACCGTCTTTATTCATGGCAATGCTGCCCATCCATCTATATAGATTGTCCGGAGGAGAATAAGTTCCCTGCTGATGAATATTCCATCCATTACCTGTATTACGTAATTCATACCATCTAATACCTGCAATATTATCACCAGTAGGGTCAACAGTATGATTTGTTACTAAAGTCTGATAATTTCCAAAATTACGGTACTGTAATCTGTACATTATTTTTTCTGATAATGTTTGAAGCATTACCGATGTGGAAGGCTGAGGAACGCATGCTCCTTGTGGATTATAGCAAATAGTAGAATTGAAAGCTTCAGTTTGAATAGTAGATTTATCAGTAAAAGTAGAGCTGTCAGTATTTATCCAGTCAGTATGAAATTCCCATACTTTTAACTGGTCATGAGGGAAACCCTGTGAATCGTCATTAAAATAAATAAAATAATTGGGGCTGGATGCCGGCGGAGCTAGAGGACCGTCCCAATCAGTAGGGAGCATATCGCCCCTGTCGTGATCCGGACCAAAAAATATCATTCTTGCATTGGGGCTTCCTGTAAGCATAGAATCCCGCTCTAAAACAGCAGCCGAGCCTCCAAGCCAATCAAATGTATCGGAGGAATAAGTATTTAATGAAAGATAATATCCATCAGTCCAAATTCCAAATTTTGGGTAGTCAGGGAAATCGTCAAACTCAAATGAATAACGGTACCATGCTCCTAGAGGGTCAGATGTTTGAGAAATTGCTACCATTTCATAAAAAGGTCCATTTGGATAATTTGGCAGTGCAAACTGGCTGAACAGCCACCTGTTTGAATGTTCATCAAATAAGACAATACCATCCCCGTTATTTGAAGAAGCACCGGGTCCGGCAAAATTTTTCCAAATAGTATTATTATCTGCCGGTCCATAAAGAAGAGCACCGTCGCTTTTTCTAAAAACTGCAAAAGATACATTAGTTATCTGAACATAAACATCATTGCCAACATCACCCTGTGTATCGGGAGGATAATAACCTTTAACATTCCCAACTCCTTCAATATTCAAGATAGTTTCAGAAGAATTACGCCGGCTCTTTTCATTATTATAAACTTTTTGCAAAACAGGATCAATGCCAATTGGTAAAGGATTTAGGTTATTTGATTTTAAATTTCTATTACTTTTCTCGTTTGGAACAGCTTTTTCTTCTTCTGCAGTCTTTTTCCAGTTTCTTTTAACAGCGCCGGGTTTGATAATTTGCATGTCTCTCAATGGTGGAGTTTTATCAAAATAACTTGCTTTTATAATTGATTGAGGATGCTGTACTGTTATATCCTGTGCTTTTAATTGAAAAGACAAATTAAAAACAAAAATAAA
>CAZMDE010000009.1:0-20597 GCA_964564355.1 uncultured Bacteroidales bacterium
TGAACAGCAAGAAGAGCAATTATTATTTTTTTCATTATTAAAGTATTTATATTTGAATTATTTGCAACAAAAATACGCAAAATCTATTATTTGTGATATTTTTGCAATAAATTAGGTTAAAACTTAATAACTAAAACGAAAAAACTAAATAAATGTTTCACAGTGATTCTATAGGTATACTCAGAATCATTCAGAGCGAAAACAATTATTATTAGTAAAATAGAATATTAAAATACAGAATAATGTCATTACAAAATATTGGAATACCTAAGGGAACAAGGGACTTTTCACCTCATGAAATGAGCAGGAGAAATTATATTTTTAATCTTATCCGAGAAAATTTTGAGCTATATGGATATCAGCAAATAGAAACTCCTGCAATGGAAAATCTTTCAACTCTGCTTGGAAAATATGGAGAGGAAGGAGACAGGTTATTATTTAAAGTACTTAATTCGGGAGATTTCTTATCATCTTTTAACAGAGATCAGCTTACATTTATAAGTAAAGAAAATACATCTGCTTTAAGTACAAAAATATGTGAAAAAGGTTTGAGATATGACCTGACAGTACCTTTTGCACGTTATGTAGTACAGCATAGAAATGAGATAAGCTTCCCATTTAAAAGATACCAGATGCAGCCTGTCTGGAGAGCAGATAAACCTCAAAAAGGTCGATATCGTGAGTTCTTTCAATGTGATGTTGACACTATAGGAAGCAATTCTTTGCTGAATGAAATTGAGCTTATTCAAATTATTGATGATATTTTTAATAAGTTTGGAGTTAAAATATTAATCAAGGTTAATAACAGGAAAATCCTTTCAGGTATTGCTGAAATTACAGGTGAAGGTGATAAAATAACTGAAATTATTACAGCAATTGACAAGCTGGACAAAATAGGAATAGATAATGTTAATAAAGAGCTTGAAGATAAAGGGGTATCCAAAGAAGCTATCAGTAAAATTCAACCTATAATGAATTTTACAGGTTCAAATGAAAATAAAATATCAATAATAAAAACAATTCTTAAAAACTCTGAAACAGGTTTGAAGGGGATTGAAGAGACTGAAATTTTATTCAGCTATCTAAATGAACTTGGAATAAAGTCAGATATTAAACTTGACTTTGTTCTTGCAAGGGGTTTAAACTATTATACAGGAACTATAATCGAAGTTAATGCCGTAGATGTTCAAATAGGCAGTATATGCGGAGGAGGTCGTTACGATAATCTTACAGGAATATTTGGTTTGAAGGATATTTCAGGAGTAGGCATTTCTTTTGGTGCTGACAGGATTTATGATGTGTTAAATGAATTAAAGATTTTTCCTGAATGTGTTTCATCTGCTACAAAAGCTCTATTTATCAATTTTGGAGGAGAATCAGAAAAATATTGTTTAAAAATATTAAGAAGCATGAGACTTTCAGGTATTAATGCTGAGATATTTCCTTCAGCTGATAAGCTGAAAAAGCAAATGCAATACGCTAATAATAAACAAATCCCTTTTGTAGTGATAGTTGGAGAAGATGAATTAAAAGAAAAAATATTAACACTTAAGAATATGAACAGCGGTGAGCAGAGGAAAGTGGATGAGTTGACTATTAATTCATTGGTATGTTAGCTTATTAGTTCTTCTTTTTAATTTTAATTATGTCACCTGGTTTGATAATTTTGTTCTCTTCCAAATTATTAAGTTCTAAAATATTTTTAACAGATACTCCATAATTTTTAGCTATTTGGGAGAAAGAATCACCTAATTTAACCTTGTAAATAATATATTCTCCGGTTTCTTCTGTTTGTTTATTTTCTGTCGATTCAGGTTTTGCTGGGAGCTGATTGCTGACTGCAGGCTTTTTAGGTTTATATGTCAAATAATATATTTTTAGCTTTTGACCCTTTTTTACTGTATTTCCTTTTAAATGATTCCATTTTTTAATTTCGTTAGTGGTTACCCCATATTTGTAAGCAATTCTGCTTAGATTATCTTTAGATTTTACTATATAATAAATAAGTTCTTTTTCTGCTTTTTCATCTTTTAAAATATTATCATAATAAGTATCAGGTAATTTCATAAAATGAACTAATGATGAATCTGTATATTTATAAATACTATCCTTATTTTTATAAAAAATTTCTGAATACCCATTGGGTAGTATCAGATTATATCCTTCTATTTTTTCAGGTATAATATCTTCTTTAAAAACAGGGTTCATTTCTTTTAATTCATTTAATGCAAGTTTTAAAACATAAGATACTTGTTTAAGATGTAATTGTTTATATATTTTTACTGTATCTGTTTGTCCCGGAATAACTATTTCAAGAGGTTTTAAATCATGTTCTTTATAGTAATTCATCACATAGATTACTGCAATTAAGCCAGGAACAAAATCTCTGTTTTCCTTTGGTAAATAATCATAGATACTCCAAAAATCAAGTCTTCCCTTCGCTCTTCGGATTGCTTTATTAACAATTGCAGGAGTAGAATTATAAGCAGCTATTGAAAGCAACCAGTCATTATATATTTTGTAGAGCTCTTTAAGATAGTTTGTTGCTGCCTGAGATGAAATTAATATATCCTTCCTTTCGTCAATATATGAAGTTATATTTATTCCTTGAAGTTTAGCTATAGAATAGCTTAATTGCCAATATCCAGTTGCTCCGGATTCGGAAATTGTATTATTAAATAAAGATGATTCTGCAATAGGGAGATATTTAAATTCTTCGGGTAATTTTTTCTCTTTTATTGCTTTTTCAAATATTGGATTATAAATTTTAGCTAAACCTAATAGTATTTCAGTTTGTTTATGTTTTTTATCAACATATAATTCAATATATTTTTTTACTTTATCATTAAATACAAGTTTTATAGGGGTTTTAATGAATGATATTCTTTTATTATAATCTTTTTCTGATAATTTAACTATCTCTGCTTTATTTTTAATTGAAACCGTTTGTTGTTTATTATTTGTTATTTGTTCAGATTTTCTGACAAACCATAAATTTTCCAGACTGTCTAATCCACAATAAAAGCTATTTATATTAGATGTTGAATCTTTTTTTATAGTATCTGTTACAGATGCTTTTGTCAAACAAAATATAAAAACAAATAAAATATTTAGCAATATTTTTTTTTTCATCAATGCTCTTTTAGTTATCAGTTAGATTTAAGTTGCAAAATAAGTTAATAATTATTAAAAAAAACTTTTAATTTCATAAAAACTTCAATTAATATTTGTATCTTTGTAAGCAATATGTGTGAAGATATAAAATAAATATTAAAATATCTGATAAATGTTTGTGCTTATTGTAACAAGTTAGAATATTTATCGTATTACATTATAAATATAATAAAAATTAATCTTTAAAAAACAAGAGTTAAGAAAATTACCAATATGTTCCTTTTTTACAGGGTACTCAATATTTTAGGTATAACTCTAAGGCACAAAGCTTTATGGGCTGTGCTATTTGTTTTTTTTACATTAAACAATATTTATTCCCAAATTGATGCATCTGATAAACCAAGAAGAGATTCGGTCGGATTTATAATAGTTAACGGATATATCGAAAAAAATGATAATCCTTTAGAGAATGCAAGTGTTACTATTTATAAAAACAATAAGAAACTAAGTTCTCTCAGAACTCCTCTTAACGGAAAGTTTAAGTTTCTGCTGGATTTTAATCAATTTTATAAGGTTGAAATTACAAAGATGGGTATGGTTACTAAGAAATTTGATTTTGACACACAAATACCCATAGGTGTCAACAGAAAGCAGGCATTCCCTTTTGATTTTACTATAGTGCTTTTCCCAAAGTATAATTATATTGACATGAAAGTACTTGATAAGCCTTTAGCTGTTATTAGGTACGATAAACAATACGAGGACTTTTTTTATGATTATAATTATGCTAAGGCTATAAATGATAAAGTGATATATATTCAGAATAAAATTGAAGAATTAACCAAAGAGTATGCTAAATGCGTAAAAGATGGTAAGCAATTGTTTGATAAAAAAGAATATAAGCTTGCTTTGATAAAATTTGAAAGGGCTCATGAAATATTTCCAGACGAACCTTATCCTATCGAAAAGATTGCTGCTATTAAAAAAATATTTAATGAGAAGAAGACTAAAAAAGAAATTTATAATCAGCTGATAACAGATGCAGATGAAATGTATAAGCAGCAGGAATATGAAAAGGCAATTACTTTGTATGGTGAAGCTCTTGATGTTATACCTACTGAAAAATACCCAGCTCAAAGAATAAGGGATACTAAAAAATTAATGGAAAGCTTAAAAGTAAGAGAGCAATCTTATAACGATGCTATTGCAAAAGCTAATAAAGCCTTTGACTATCAGAAATATCAGGAAGCAAAGAAATCATATTTAGAGGCAAGTGCTTATTTTCCTAACAGGCAATATCCCAAAGACAGGATAATTGAATGTGATAGGGCATTAGGTAAGTTTAAAGACATGCGGATTGCATATAATTCTTATCTTTCTGCTGCGGATAAATTGTTTTTGGAAAAGAAATTTGATGAAGCTATTGGACCCTATTCTCAAGCAGGCAAGCTTTTCCCTGAGGAAAACTACCCTCGTCAAAGAATTGAGCAGATAAATAATATATTAACTGATGTTTCAAGCACTGATGATAATTATAACAAAATTATAAAAGACGCAGATAGACTATTTGATGAAAAAAATTATTCTAATGCAAAACTTACTTATCAGAAGGCATCTAATATAAAACCATTAGAGCAGAAGCCAAAGGAAAGAATTTCGGTTATTGATAAACTCTTAGCTGATGCAGTTACAACAAATAAAGAATATAAATCAGCAATCAATAATGCTGATATACTTTACAATAAAAAGAAATATGAAGATGCTAAACTTTTTTACCAGCAAGCTTCGAACCTTAGACCAGAAGAAGTATATCCCAAAAATAAAATTATTGAAATAAATAATATTATTAATTCACAGAATCTGACAGAGGAAAATTACAATCAGTCAATTAAGCAGGCTGATAAACTTTTTGATTTAAAAAATTATAGTGATGCAAAACAATTTTATCAGGTCGCAAACAAAATAAAACCTGAAGAAAAATTTCCATCTGAAAGAATTAATATTATTAATAAAATTCTAAATGATATTGAATCACAAAAGAGTGATTATGCTGATTATATATCTAAAGGTGATAAATATCTCAAGACAGAGTTATATGAAAAAGCTAAAGATAGTTATTTAAAAGCTAGCAATATTTTTACAGATGAAAAATATCCAAAAGAACAGATAGCTCAAATAGAAAAAATACTTAAGCAAATCCTATTAGATGAAGATAATTATCAAAAAGCTGTTAAGGAAGCTGATGATTTATTTAGTTTATCTAAATATGCTGATGCTTTAAATTCATATAAAACAGCATTGCAATATAAACCAAATGATCAGCATTTGAAAAGCAGGATTAATCAGATTAATACAATTATAGATGATTTAAGGATTCTGGAAGATAATTATAAGAAAACAATAACAAATGCAGATAACAATTTTATTGCAAAAAAATATAGGGAGGCTAAAATTGCATATCAAAAGGCAAGCAAAATGAAACCCAATGAACAATATCCAATAACTCAGATTAGTCAAATCGATATGTTATTGTTATCAAAAGCAGCTTCAGAAGAAGCTTATAAAAAAGCTATGGAAGATGGTGATATGTATTATGAGGCTGAAAAGTACAACGATGCATTAAATTTTTACAGGGAAGCATTGAGTTATATTTCAGATCAACCTGAGCCTAAAGATAAAATTGCCAGAATAAACAAGATTCTTGAAGATCTAAAAACATTAGATGAAAATTATAAAAAAGAAATATCAGATGCTGATAAGTTTTTTGAATTAAAAGATTACCAAAATGCAATAATTGCTTATCAAAATGCAAGTAATTTAAAACCAGTCGAACAGTACCCCAGGGACCAGGTAAATGAGATAAATAGAATATTGGGCGAATATAAAGTTCAGAGTATTAATTATGAAAAGCTGATATTAGATGCTGATAGGTTTTTTAATAATAGAAATTATCAGAGTGCTAAATACAAATATCAGGAAGCGTTAAACATAAACCAAAACGAGGAATATCCTAAAAATAGAATAAAAGAAATTGACAATATAATTGCTAGTATAAATTCAATTCAGCAGGCATATGATGAAGCAATAAGACGTGGGGACGAATTTTATGCACAATTTGATTATGAAAATGCTTTACCGTATTATAAAAAAGCATTAGAAATAAAACCATTTGAGAGTTATCCTGCAAATAAAATTAAAGATATAAATGAACAATTATCTCTTATAAAGATTAACAATGAGTTATATAAAGTAACAATTACAGAAGCTGACAAGCAATTTACTGATAAAATTTATGATAGAGCAAAGACTTTGTATATTCAGGCTTTAATTGTAAAACCTGAAGAAACATATCCTAAGAAAAAAATTAATGAAATAAATGACATTTTAAAGCAACTTCAAATCTCTCAACAATCATATGACAAGATAATTAGAAATGCTGATCTTTTATTTAATGATAAACAGTACTTTTCAGCTAAAACTTTTTATAAACAAGCTACTGATATTGAACCTGAAAAGAGTTGGCCGAAAGAAAGAATTGCAACTATTGATAAAATCCTTAACGACGATTTATCTGAAATGGAATCATACTGGAAATTAATTGAAGAAGCTGATAACTATTTTGATTTGCAGGATTACAATAAAGCAAGGGGTTCTTATATGCAGGCTTCGGTTGTGAAACCTGATGATAGCTATCCCAGGGAAAGGGTTCAACAGATTAATGATATATTGTCATCTAAACAATCCGTACAAGATTCTTATTTAAAATTAATTGTTGCAGCTGATATGGCATTCTCCTCAAAGGATTATGTGAAAGCTAAAGAGCTTTTTCAAAAAGCATTAGAGATTATTCCTGGTCAAAAGTATCCAAAAGAAGGAATCGAAAAAATTGATGGCATAATAAAAGGTTTTGAAATAAACAAAAAAGCATACAATATGACTGTCCTTAGTGCAGATGATTTGTATGATCAAAAAAAATATAAAGAAGCTCGTGAATTATATGTTAAAGCAAGAGAGCTTAATCCAATACTGGAACATCCTAGGGAAAGAATTTCGGAAATTAACAACATCCTGAGATCTGAAGAATATGCTAAAGCTATTGGAGAAATTAAAAAAGAGCTTATAGAAAATGAAAAGGAAAAGAAATTTACATTTAATCCTATTTCAGATAAAAAGGGTCAAAATACTATACTTATCGAGATTAAAAATCTTAGTCGTAAGAAATTCAAGATAATAACTAATTTTGGTAAAGATGAAAGTACTAATGGCGGTAGTGTTATTGAAACAATAATTAGTGATTTCCCTGAAAAATATTTGATCAGAGTTGGCTCAATGGTTAATTGGAATAAAATTAACAATAACTGGATTGGATTACAACCTCTTGGCGGAGACATTGAAGTTCACTCTATAAGAATTGTTGAAGGAAGGTAAAGTGTCAATAATTTTTAATTTTTGGCTAATAATTGAAAAATATGTATCTTTGCATCCCGAAAAACTAAATTTTATATTAAATGGCTAATCATAAATCATCTTTAAAACGAATCAGGTCAACTGAAACAAGAACATTAAAGAATAAGTATCTTAGTAAAACTATGCGTAATGCTGTTAAAAAATTCAGACTCAACACTGAAAAAGCTGAAGCTGCTAAAGGTCTTCCCGAAATGACTTCTGTAATTGACAAACTTGCAAAAAAGAATGTTATACATAAAAATAAGGCAGCTAACTTAAAATCAAAGCTTGCAAGAAAGGTTAATAAATTAGAATCTAAAGCCTGATAATAAACACTATAAACCTAAAAGGTAGAATTTTTGTAAAGCGAATTAACTTTACATTAACCAAATACGAACACCTTGTTTACACCACCGAAATAATAGTGTAAGAATTTTACAACTAAGGTTTCAGTTTTCAATTAATAATAATTGTTATATTTGTGTTTTTAAATGTCTATATTCTATATGGAAGAATATAAAACTAATATACCAATAAGAGACTGGGCTGAGAACGATAGACCACGAGAAAAACTATTACATAAAGGTAAAAATGTCTTAAGTGATGCAGAGCTTATTGCAATCCTGATTGGTTCTGGAAACAAGGAAATGTCAGCAGTTGATCTTTCTAAGTTTATTCTTTCTTCAGTTGATGATAATCTTATCGGACTTTCAAAGCTTAGTATTAATGATCTGCTTAAGTTTAAAGGAATTGGTGAAGCTAAAGCTATAAGTATAATAGCAGCTCTTGAATTGGGTAAGCGAAGACGGGAATCTGAAGTAATTGAAAAAAAGAAAATTTCCTGCAGCAGGGATGTATTTGAAGTTATGCAGAGTAATTTATGTGACTTGCAATATGAGGAATTTTGGATATTACTCTTGAACAGGACAAATAAAATAATTAATAAAATATCTGTTAGTGAAGGTGGTATTGCAGGAACAGTTGTTGATCCAAAGAAAGTATTTAAAATAGCTCTTGATAATAATGCATCATCATTAATTTTATGTCACAACCATCCTTCAGGCAGTATTGAACCAAGCGAGGCAGATATAAAACTGACAAACAAAATTAAAGAGGCCGGACAGTTCATTGATATACCTGTTATTGACCATATAATTATGGGTGATGAGAAATATTTCAGTTTTAAAGATGAAGGAAAACTTTGACAATCAATAATTAACTGATGATTAAAATAGTAACAGTAATAGGAGCGCGACCACAGATTATTAAAGCAGCTGCTATTAGCAGGGCAATTAAAAATAAATTTTCAGAAAAGATTAATGAAATTATAGTTCATACTGGTCAGCACTATGATAGAAATATGTCTCAGGTTTTTATTGAAGAACTTGGAATCCCTCAACCTGATTATAATCTGAATATAGGTTCTGCTTTTCACGGAATCCAGACTGCCGGAATGATTACAGGAATAGAGGAGATATTATTAAAAGAGAAACCTGACTTTCTCGTATTGTATGGTGACACTAATTCTACTTTAGCAGGTGCGATTGCGGGTTCAAAACTTCATGTTCCTGTTATCCATATTGAAGCAGGTTTACGGTCATATAATAAATTAATGCCGGAAGAGATTAATCGTATTGTATGCGACCACTGCTCTACTTTATTGTTTTCTCCAACTATTACAGGTTATAATAACTTAATTAAAGAAGGCTTTAAAGCAGATACAAAACCACCTTATAGTATTGATAATCCAAACATATATCATTGTGGTGACATAATGTTTGATAATACTGTTTATTTTTCAAAGATTGCTGAAAGCAAATCGGATATATTACAAATTCATAATATTAATGAAGGGGAATTTTTACTTAGCACAATACACAGGGATAGCAACACTGATAATTCAGAACATCTTAATAGTATTTTCAAAGCATTAAATAAAATTTCATTACAAAATAAGGTGACAGTGATTCTACCTTTACACCCGAGAACTGCAAAATTGTTAAAAGAAAAACTTATAGAAGATGTTTATCTTTCCGTTAAAAACAATAAATTATTTAAAATTATTCCTCCTGTCTCTTTTTTTGATATGATTATTTTAGAAAAGAATTGCAAGATGATTTTTACAGATTCTGGAGGTGTTCAGAAAGAAGCTTATTTTTTTAGAAAACCATGCATCATAATGCGAACTGAAACTGAATGGGTAGAGATTATTGAGCAAGATGCTGGAATTATCACTAAAACAGACGAAAATAAAATAATTGAAGCTTTTGGTTATTTTAATAATACTAGTCATTCAGACTTTCCTGCTATATTTGGTGATGGTAAAGCCTCTGAATTTATTTGCAGGGAAATAGTCGAATCAATTAATTATTAACTAAGATTTTAGATTTTGACAATATTAGTTTATACACCTAAAATTACTAAAAGGGTTAGATATATATTTAATCTTATTTTTAGAAACTTGTTAAATACTGAACACGACCTAACTTCATCAATAGAAGATTTTACCAACTTTGAAGGTGTTAAAATTAATTATTCACAACATCCTTTTGGAGATGAAATATTCTTTTATTCTAATCATTTGTTATTTGAAACAGGAATTAAGGAACAGAACCTTACTTTTATTAATTATGATAATTCCAAGGTTTTTTTTCCTAACTATGATAAAAGAAGTGCATTAACATTCGACCCTTTTGCTGCAGGCTTTTATCTTGTTAGCCGTTATGAAGAGTATCTTCCTTATTTAATGGATAAATACGACCGATTTGATGCAAAAGAAAGCATAGCATATAAAAACCATTTTCTGCAAAAACCGGTTGTTAATATTTGGGCGATAAAAATTGCAGATATTATAAAACAAAAATATCCTAACTTTAATTATAAAAAAAACAAGTATAAATTCATTCCTACTATAGATATTGATTTATATTATGCTTATAAACTTAAAGGACTTTCACGAACTATAGGTGGATATTTTAAGTCTTTATCTGAAAGGGATTATAAGGGAATTGTAGAAAGATTAAAAGTTTTAGCAGGTATTGAAAAAGATCCTTTTGATACTTATGATTTTCAGATTCAGCTTCATGATAGATATAATCTGTCTCCAATATATTTTATTCTAGTTGCTGATTATTCACAATATGATAAAAATATCTCTCATCTTAACAAAGAATTCCAGTCATTAATAAAATCCCTAAGTGACTATGCAGAAATAGGTATTCATCCATCCTATGTATCTAATGATTCTTCTGAAAAGCTTAAAGCAGAGATTTTTAGACTTTCAAAAATTTTAAATAAAGAAATTACCAAAAGCAGGCAGCATTTTCTTAAGCTTTCTTTTCCATATACTTACAGAAATCTGATAAATTTAGATATTACTGATGATTATACAATGGGATACGCTTCAGAAATAGGCTTCAGAGCTGGAATTTGCAATACATTTAATTTCTATGACCTGGATCAGGATACTGAAACAAATTTAAGAATTCACCCATTTGCTGTAATGGAAGGTACCTTGAGAGATTATAGAAATATTACTAATTTTGATGCAGTAGAATATATCAAACCTCTCATTAATCAAATTAAAGATGTAAATGGAGTATTTATAACTCTGTGGCACAATGAATCACTTAGCAATCAGAAAAGATGGATAGGATGGAACAAGGTATATGAAGATATTGTCAGCCTTGCTGTTGATTAATTCGTTTGTAATATAGAATTTATATAGAATTAAGCATCATGCAAAAGAAGAAAATGAAAATTTCTCCTTAAAGTCTAATAATTCATCCTTTAGAGATTTAGGTTTATAAGTTTGAAGGACATTCAGTCTGTCGTCTTGTTTAACTTTGATTTCGCGTAATGACAGGTGCTGATTTACATATATTGTTTCAAGAAGAGGATAAATTTCTTTTATAGTATGAGCAATATCAAGTATAGATATATTTAGATCAACTAAATTATATGTCCCGCTTGGAAAACCATTGATTAACAAATTGGACAAAACGTTAGTAACTTTATCAACATGAATAAAAGCGCGGTGTTGCTGACCATCTCCTGAAATATTGATTTTTCCGTTAAAATTTGCCTCAAACATAAAACGATTAATAACAGCGTCAAATCTTAAGCTTGGGCTATATCCGTATACGTTTCCACATCTCATAATATAAGTAGGAATTCTGTCAAAGAGCCGCTCTACATGAGCTTCTCCTCTTAATTTTGATGTGCCGTAAAATGTTTTAGGGTTAGGCAAGTTTTTTATATCGATTAATTCATCATTAGCTCCATAAACAGATGCACTGCTTGTATAAATGAACTTTTTTAAATTACATCCGGTTTCTTCAATAGCATATACAAGCTCAGCTGTTCCCCAGTGATTAACCTGTTCAAAAAGATGCGGGTCATCATTTGCATAAGGAGTAGTAACCTTTGCTGCCAGATGGTATACCACATCAACCTCGTTTATAATATTTTTAAGTTTTCTTGAATCAAGTATCTCACCAAAAATAAATTTTACTTTTCCTTCAGTGTACTTGGTGTCTAAAAACAGATTGTAATTTTTTCTGCTGAGATTATCGTAAATATAAATCTTTTCTACGACAGGATTTTTAAGCAGGTGATATGTCAGTTCATTACCAATATATCCGGCTCCACCTGTAATTAATACTTTCATTTTTTATTTATTAATTCTGTATTTAATCCGCACTCTGTTTTATTCATGCCAAACCATCTTGAATCCCTAATGTCATTACCTGTGACTTTCCTTGTACAGGGTTCGCAGCCTATACTCAAATAGCCCTTCTCTTCAAGAGGATGTCGGGGTATGTTATATTCTTTTAAATAATCAAATATCATTTTACTTGTCCAATCAAGCATTGGATGATAACGAATTGCATTAAATTTTGTTTTTTCTTCAATATTTAGGTTTTTCCTGTGACTACTCTGGTCAGCTCTTACCCCATTAATCCATACATCCATTAATTTCAACAGGGGTTCCACAGGTTGCACCTTGTTGATAAAACAACAATAATCGGGATCATTAGTAAATAACATTTCTCCGGAGCTGTTTTTTTGCAGATGCTTTGGAATAAATGACGAAAGATTTATGATATTCAATCCAAACTCCTTTGCAATATTATCCTTATATGTGATTGTCTCAGGAAACAGGAAGCCTGTATTTAGGAAATAAACAGGAATACTTTTGTCTATTCTGCTTAATAAATGCAGCATCACAATACTATGCGTCTGAAAAGATGAGGTGGCAAATAGCTTTTTATTTGCAATCTTATATTTATTTATTTGTTCAGCAATTACTTCTATATTCATTAAATTAAATCAAATCAGTATAACAATACTGCAAATATAGACTATTTTGTATTTGAGAGATTTTAATATTAATACAATTTATGTTTTGCAATAATCAGATGCTGAAAAAAACAATTTATTCAAACAATATTTTTCTGTATTCAACATCTGAATTGCTTTCAATCTTTAGTATATAAAAACCTTTAGCAAAACCGGAAATATTTATACTCTTGCAAAGCTTTCCATTCTCCATTTTCAATTCTCTATTCTCCATTCTCCATATTTTCTGACCTTTAAGGTTTAGCAGATAAATATTTACTGATTTGACAGAAGTTTTATTGATAGATAAATTAAATATTCCGTCATTTGGATTTGGGAATATTTGAATATTTGAGTTTGCACCTTTTTCATTAATTCCATTGCAATCGTTAAATATTACTTCAACAGCATCTGAAGCGCTGCATCCTGATTCATCTGTTACAGTTACAGAAAATGAAAATCTTCCAATACCATAGTTATTACCGTCAACATAAATTGTTTGCTCTGTGCTTCCAATTGACCAATTATAGCTTTTATGCCCGGTTCCGGCATCTAACGTAATATTTTGATTACTGCACAGGGTATTGGTTCTGTTTCCCAGGTTTACTATTGGCATTGGTTTTTCATTAATCTCAACTGTATTTGAATTAGAAGCACCACAACTATTGGTTACATTTACTTTGTAATTTCCTCCTTCATATACCATATAACTTGAGCCATTTGCATAAGATATATCAGTTCCATTTTTTTGCCATTGATAACTTAATCCAGCTCCTGATATATTTGCATTCAAGGTTATTGAATTATTCTGACATAGAGTTAATGGTCCTTCAGGGCTAACAAGGACAGATGGAAAAAATTCTTCATTAACCTGTATTTCGTTTGATGTCTTAAAGCAAGTTGTGGTATCAGTTACAATAACTGTGTATGAACCGCTTATTTTTGCATTGAAAGAGCTATTTGTTGCTCCGGTTATATCACTGCTGTTATTCTGCCACTGATATGTTAAACCTTCTCTATTATTTGCATTTAGTATAACAGAATCACCATTACAGAATGTTGTTGGGCTTCCTGCTGAAATTGTAGCATCAGGTAGTGGTTTAACAGTTACTATTACTGTATTGGTTTTTTTACATCCTGTATTAGGTATTGTTTCTGTTAATGTATAGGTTGTGTTAACTGACGGATTCACATTCGGATTGGATGCTGTAGAAATCAATCCCGGAGGATTTGATGTCCATTTGTAAGTGTTAACTCCCGCAGGGAATGTGCCAATAGAAGTTATTGAGCCTGAACAAATAGATTTGTCACCACCTGTAAAAGCATCAGGAATAGGATTCACAGTAATTATTATCGAATTTGACTTATAACATTTTGTGGACGTTAAAGTGTCTGTTAATGTGTAAGTGGTAGTAATAGTCGGGCTGATTGTGGGATTGGCTAAATTAGAAGTGAATCCTGAAGGATCAGAAACCCAACTGTATTTATGCCCGTTGACTGCAGTTGCTCCTATTGATGTTGATGATTCTATGCAGATTGCTTTGTTGGAGCCTGTTGTTGCTGTAGGAAGGGGATTAACAGTAATTATTGCAGTATTTGTCTTTTGACATCCTGTTGCAGTTATTGATTCAATTAGAGTATAAGTAGTAGTAGCAGTTGGTGTCATAACAGTATCAGCTTTTGTTGAAACAAACCCTGCAGGTTTAGAAGACCAGTTGTAAGTATTTCCTTCTATTGCAGCAGAACCTATAGAAACTGTTACACCAGAGCAAATTGTTTTATTTCCACCTGTAATTGCTGCAGGAAGTGGGTTAACTGAAACTGAAACTGAATTTGTGTTTTTACATCCGGTAGCAGTTATTGTAACTGTTAAAGTATAAGTAGTGGTAATAGTAGGGGTAACACTTGGGTTTGATGTTGTATTAGAATATCCTGTTGGATTTGACGACCATTTGAAGGTTTGCCCGGTAACGGTTGCTGCTCCTATACTAGTTGCTGCACCTGAACAAATAGTTTTGCTGTCACCAACATTTACTATAGGGAGTGGGTTTATAGTAACTGCAAGTGTATTTGATTTTTGACACCCTGTAGCTGTAATAATTTCAGTTAATGTGTAAGTAGTTGCTACTGTAGGATTCACAGCAGGATTCGATGTAGTGTAGATAGAATCTCCGGGAATTGATGACCATCTGTATGTGTGACCTGCAATTGTTGCTGCTCCTATAGTTATTGATGAGCCTGTGCATACTGCCTTTATGGTTCCTACATTGGCAGCAGGAAGCGGGTTAACAGTGATAATTATTGAATTTGTTTTTAGACAACCTGTGGCTGTGATAGTTTCTGTTAGTGTGTATGTAGTAGTAACAGTTGGTGTTAAAGTTGTGTCTGATTTAGTAAAAACAAAACCGGCAGGTTTTGAAGTCCATTTGTATGTATTTCCATCAACATCAATCGAACCTATATAAGCAGGTCCCCCTAAACAAATTATAGTATTAGTGCCTGCATTTGCTATAGGAAGCGGGTTAACAGTAATTATTAAAGAGTTTGTTTTTAAACAACCTGTGGCTGTAATTGTTTCTGTCAATGTATAGGTGGTAGTTATAGTAGGATTGACAGAAGGATTGGCTGTTGTATTAGTGAATCCTGCAGGGTTTGATACCCAGCTGTATTTACGTCCTGTTATAGCAGTTGCTCCAATAGAAGTGCCTGAATTTGAACAAATAGTTTTTTCTGTCCCTGTTGCAGCAGCAGGTAAAGGGTTAACAGTAATAGTTGTTGAGTTTGTCTTCTGGCAGCCTGTTGCAGTAATGATTTCAGTTAATGTGTAAGTAGTGGTTATAGTCGGACTTACTGTCGTGTCTGATTCTGTTGAAATAAAACCTGCTGGATTTGAAGACCATCTGTATGTATTGCCGGTAACTGATGTAGCTCCTATTAATATTGATGAGCCAATGCAAATTGCTTTGCTGGCACCAGTTGCAGCAGCAGGCAAAGGATTAATGGTAATAACAACCGTGTTTGATTTTGCGCAATTCGTTTGAGTGTTTGTTTCGGTTAATGTATAGGTAGTAGTAGCAGCAGGTGTTGCAGATGGGTTCGATGTTGTGTTGTTAAAACCTGATGGAGTAGATGTCCATCTGTATGTGTTACCTATGACAGCATCTGTTCCTAAAGCAACAGATGTTCCGGGACAAATTGCTTTGCTTTCACCTGTAAATGCTGCAGGAGCAGGATTTACTGTGATTACTACAGAGTTTGTCTTTTTACATCCTGTTGTGTTAATTGAATCCGTTAAAGTAAAAGTAGTTGTTATTAAAGGCTTGACAGAAGGATTGGAAATTGAAGAAGTATATCCTGCAGGAACAGTAGACCAACTGTATGTATGCCCGCTTACTGCATTTCCTCCTATCTGAGTTGTTGAACCTTCGCAAATTGTCCTGTTTAAACCTGTTGTAGCCGTAGGCAATAGATTTACTGTAATTGTAACAGTATTTGTTTTATTACATCCGGATGAAACTATTGTTTCTTTTAATGTATATGTAATGGTAGCGGTTGGTGTAACCAAAGTATCTGATGTTGTGGCATTCATTCCTGCAGGACTGGATGACCATTGATATGTATTCCCTTCAACAGGAGGAGCACCCAAAAGAGTTGAAAAACCAGAACAAATAGCTTTGCTTGTACCGGTAAAAGCAACAGGAATAGGATTAACAGTTATAGTAACTGAATTTGTTTTCATGCATCCGGTAGAAGTAATTGAGTCTTTCAAAGTATAAATAGTTGTAATAGTAGGACTGATAGTAGGGTTTGCTACTGTAGAAGTATATCCCGGAGGATTAGATGTCCATTTGTATATATGTTGGTTAACTGAAGCAGCTCCAATAGTTGTCGGAGTGGCTGCACAAATTGTTCGGTTGGCTCCTGTGGTTGCAAGAGGAAGTGTATTAACTGTTATAATTGCTGTGCTTGTTTTTTTACACTCTGTAGCAGTATTGGTTTCTGTCAAAGTGTAAGTTGTAGTAATAGTCGGTGTTATAGTTGAATCAGCCTTTGTAGTAACAAAACCTGCTGGGCTTGACGTCCAGCTATAAGTATTGCCTGCAACTGCGGTTGCTCCTAAGGTTATAGATGTACCGGTGCAAATTGCTTTATTACCTCCTGTATAGGCAGCAGGAGAGGGATTAACGGTTATGATTACTGAATTTGTATTACGGCATCCGGGAAAGCTCATTGAATCCAGCAAAGTATAAGTAGTTGTGATAGTGGGGCTGACAGAAGGATTGGCAATAGCAGATGTAAAGCCCGCAGGCTCAGATGTCCATTTGTATATGTGCCCGCCGGTTGAAGTACCTCCTATTGGAGTTGGCGTACCTGCACATATTGTTTTGTCATCAACTGTAATAGCAGCAGGAATTGGATAAATTGTAATTATTGCTGTGTTAGTCTTTGTACATCCTGAAACAGTCGTCTTTTCTGTTAATGTGTATGTTGTAGTTACTGTTGGAAATATTGTTGAGTCTGATTTTGTAGAAATAAAACCAGCAGGATTTGATGTCCAGTTATATGTATTTCCTGCAACTGCAGCAGCTCCTATAGTAACTGATGCACCTGTGCAAAGTCCTTTGTTCCCGCCTGTATTAGCAACAGGAATAGGAGTAACTGTTATGACAATAGAGTTTGACTTCTGACATCCTGTAGCAGTTATGGTTTCTGTTAAAGTATAAGTGTTGGTAACCGGCGGGGACACGCTGGGATTAGAATTGTTAGAAGTGTAATTAGAGGGAACAGATGTCCATTTGTAAGTGTGCCCGCCGATTGCAGCAGCACCTATATTGACGGACGAGCCTAAGCAAATTGCTTTGTCAGCAACAACAGTGGCAGCAGGCTGCGGATTTATAGTTGCACTGGTAGAGGTGCAGACAGAACCTGCTGTCGTCACTATTACATGATATGCTCCTGCGGTAGAAGTCTGGTAAGTTGAATTTGTCTCCCCGTCTATAATGCTGCTGCTATACCATTGATATGAAACAGTAGTTTCCCCTGTAACATTAGCTGTAAATTCAATGTTTGTCCCGGCGCAGAGCGGGGGAGAGGGAACTGTACTTATTGTTACATTACATTGTGCCTGTAAGAAAACCGGTAATCCAATTATTAAAGCAATTACAATTAAGTAAATCTTTCTCATATGATTATATTTTAAGTTTCAAGGCAAAAATATGAAAATTATTAATAAATTGAAAAATTTCTTAGCAGAATTATTTTAAATATATTTTTAGTATTGTGTTAATTTTTTTGTAAATTTGCTTTGCTATTTATTTAGTGTCTTGGTTAATATTTATATATTTTGTTATTTGTAATTTATAATTTACAATTTATTATGCGTGCAAGAATTGCTTTTCTTTTTAATTCTGTTTTTATAATTGTTTGCTTTAACGCATTTAAAGAGAAAGTATTAATCTCTTTTATAGCACTTTCTTAGCCCTGTCTTAGCCTTGTCTTAGCCTTGATCTCATGTTATAATATTGTCCCTCAATAGTTTATAATCAGTGCTTTCTTATCCTTAAACCACTTAAGAATGTTAGACAATTTATTGATTTCTAGTTAATAAATAAACGAACTAATAATTCAAAAATCCTGTTTATAACTTTTTAGAAAATGATGATTGTTTTTAAATCTAAAATTAAAAATGGTGTAATTTTGTATTATTGAAAATGATGGTTTAATACACATTACTTCCTGCTAATGAGCAATATATCAACATACGAAGATCTGGAAAAAAGAATCAGGGCTTTGGAAAGAAAACTTCAGGTGGAAAAGGTAATCCAGGCTCAGCAACAGGAAACATCTGAAAAGAAAATACCGGAAGATAAGATGAAAGATGAGCAGCATGATTTACAGATTTTATATAATGCTGCTAAGGGTTTTGCTGAATTGTCCTTTGATTCGAATATCTATTATTTCATAGCAGAGCAATTAAGCAAGCTAAGCGATAGTTCGGCTGTCATTGTTAATACTTTTGATAAATCGTCGTTTAGTTTAGTAACACAGGCGGAATATGGAGCTGAAAGATTTTCGCAAATACTTATTGAGAAAACAAGCAGGCTTCTTACGAACGATGATTATGAGTTGTCAGATTCTAATGCTGATAAATAAAAAAAAGGAAGACTGATAAAAGCTGAGGATGGCATTTATGAGCTATCTTATAATACTATTTCCAAAGCTCTTTGTACGGAAATTGAACAATCATTAAACATAAAATCATCATATACAATAGGCATTGCATTGCATGGTGAACTCTTAGGCGTTGCAATGATTTTATCATATAAATCAAACATAGTAAATCCTGAATTAATTGAATCTTTTGCCGGATTATCTGCAATTGAAATCAGCAGAAAGATGAAAGATGCCGAGTTAAAGGAAAAGAATGATTACCTTACTGCTTCTCTTAAAAACACAGCACGTGCAATAATTTCAACAAATAAATCTGCCCAGATAGTTTTCATGAACTCTGTAGCAGAAAGTTTATGCGGCTGGAAGCTTGATAACGCTAAAGGAAGACATCTTAAAGATGTATTTAAAACCATCAACAATGATGATGAAGCAGCAAAATTAATTTCTAAAACAGGCACTGAATATTTTGTTTCATTCCAAACTTCTCCAATATTGAAGGATGACGGGGATGTCTTAGGTAAACTTATAGAGTTTTATGATTTATCATTTGCTAAGGTCAGTGATACCGAACTTCTGGAAGCTAAGAAAAAGACCGAAGAATCGGATAAACTAAAATCTGCTTTCCTGGCTAATATGGCTCATGAGATACGCTCCCCGATGAATGCAATCGTTGGCTTTTCAAGCCTTTTGGCAGAAGATGATGTTTCATCGGAAGACAGAAAAGATTACATTAACCTTATTAATATTAGTTGTGCCAATTTATCTAACCTGATAAATGATATTATTGACATTGCTAAAATTGAAGCAGGGCAGATTAAAATTAACATTTCTGAATTCAATGTGCTTGAAATCCTGGATGAGATATATAATATTTATAAGGGAATTTTAAGAAAAGATAATAAGAAAAGTGTTGATATACGTCTTAATAAATGCAGTTTTAAAGATAAATTATTAATCACTTCTGACCCTTTCAGGTTAAAGCAAATTTTGTCAAACCTTGTTGGAAATGCATATAAATTCACTGAAGAAGGCTTTATTGAATTTGGAGTTAAAACAAAGGATGAGAATAACCTGGTTTTTTATGTTCACGATACAGGGCAGGGGATAAAGCCTCATGAACAGGCATTAATCTTTGAAAGATTTAAGCAGTCTGAAAATAATCTTGATGCAAAGCATGAGGGTACAGGCTTAGGTTTAGCAATATCTAAAAACCTTTCAAAATTACTTGGTGGTGATATGTGGGTTGAGTCTGAATTCGGCTCCGGCTCCACTTTTAATTTTACTTTACCTTACATATCTGTTATAACTAAACCTGACATTATTGAATTAAAGCCTGAGATAAAAGACCAGTATAATTGGAGTGATAAAACTATCCTGGTTGTTGAAGACGTTGATATAAATTATGTTTTAATAAAAGAATATCTTCGAAAGACTCAAGTTAAATTACTATTTGCCAGGGATGGACAACAGGCTGTTGAAGTATGTAAAAGCAATGAAAATATTGATGTCGTATTGATGGATATACA
>CAZMDE010000010.1:0-6786 GCA_964564355.1 uncultured Bacteroidales bacterium
AAGGAGTAATTTATTTACTCCTTTTTTTATTATATATTATTAACAATTAACAACATTAATTCAGGTTAATTATTATTATTGAAAATTATTATAAATTTGTCTTTTAAATTTATCAGAAAAAACAAATGAATATTAAATCAAAAATATCAACAGCAGGTAATAAAGGTGATAAAGTACGTTCAGATTGTTTTGTTTCTTTTGAACTTACTGAAAGCAATGGGTTATTAATAGATTTAAAGAGCAAGGTCAAAGTTCTTTACGGTAATTCAATTATTCAGTTAGTTACTGATATTTTGAAGTATTTTGATGTAAAAAATGCAAGAGTATCAATTGAGGATACTGGAGCTTTACCTTTTGTTATAGCAGCGAGGCTTGAGCCTGCTGTTAAACAGGTAATAAATACTGATAAAGAATATTTAACTGACTTAATTAAGGAAAATCAATATCATACGGCAAAAGATAAATACAGAAGGTCTCGCTTATATTTACCGGGCAACACTCCTAACCTAATGCTTAATGCAGGAATACATATACCCGATGGCGTTATTCTTGACCTTGAAGATGCAGTTGCTCCTGAAAAGAAATTTGAAGCACGTTTTTTAGTCAGAAATGCTCTCAGGTCAATTAATTTTTATGGATCTGAAAGAATGGTTAGAATAAACCAAATACCTGCCGGACTTGAAGACTTGGAATATGTAGTACCGCATAATGTTAATTTAATACTTATTCCTAAATGTGAGGGTGCAGAGCAAATCATGCAGGTAAACAAGCGAATTGATGAGATAAAGAAAAAACATAAGATAAAGAATGATATTTGGCTCATGCCTATCATTGAAAGCGCTTTAGGTGTTATAAAAGCGTTTGACATAGCAAGTTCAGCTAATAATATTGCAGCTATGGCTATAGGTCTTGAAGATTATACAGCTGATTTGGGAGTCAAAAGAACCAATGAGGCAACAGAATCATTTTATGCAAGAAATATGGTTGTAAATGCATGTAAAGCCTCACAAATACAGGCAATAGATTCTGTTTTTTCTGATATTGCTGATATGAATGCATTAAAACAAAATGTGTTAATGTCCAAAGCTCTTGGTTTTGATGGCATGGGTTGTATTCATCCGCGTCAAATAAGAGTGATCCATGATAATTACGCACCTGATAAAGATGAAACTGAAAAAGCAAAAAAGATTGTAATTGCTTTTGAGGAGGCTAATAAAAAAGGCTTGGGAGTTGTATCATTAGGAACTAAGATGATTGACCCTCCTGTAGTCAAAAGAGCCTTGAAAACTATTGATATGGCTATAAAAACAGGAGTATTACCTGATAATTGGAAAGAATTAACTAAATAATTTTTTATTTCCTAATTGAATACTGATAACTGATAAATGAAAAAGTTTGACAAACTTGTAAAAAATGCAGCGGGGAGAATGGTTCCTTCTGAAGTTAATGGCAAACCTGTAATACCATATAAAGGTGTTGCAAAATATATCCCCGAAGGCAGGAAATATGCACCTCCTATTGTCTCCTGTGCTAATTATCCGGCAAATGGGAATAAACTTGTTCCTAATCTAAAGGATGCACTAATTAAATGCGGCATAAAAAATGGAATGACGATTTCTACACATCATCATTTTAGAAACGGAGACCTTTTAGCTAACCAGATTTTTGATGTTGCACACGAGCTTGGAATAAAAGATTTAGTATGGTTTCCATCAGCATCTTTTCCCTGCCACGAGCCATTAACAAAGTATCTTGAAGATGGAACAATTAACAGGATAGAAGGAAGTATGAACGGCGGTTTAGGTAAGTTTTGTTCAGATGGGAAAATGAAAGGTGTTGGAGTTTTACGTTCGCATGGTGGAAGATATCAGGCAGTTCAGGATGGAGATGTACATATTGATATTGCAGTTATTGCAGCTCCCACAGCTGATGCCTTTGGCAATGCTAATGGTGTTAACGGTTCAGCAGCCTGTGGTTCACTGGGATTTGCTTTAGCTGATTCTCAATATGCGGATAAAGTAGTGGTGGTAACTGATAACCTTGTTCCATTTCCTTGTTTGCCATGGCAAATACAGGGAAATTATGTTGATTACACTGTTGTAGTTGATAAAATTGGCATTCCTGAAAAGATTGTTTCCGGAACAACTGAAATAACTAAAAGTCCTGACCGTTTGTATATTGCTGAACTAACAGCTAAATTCTGTGATGAAGCCGGAATAATTCAGGATGGATTTTCTTTTCAGGCAGGTGCAGGCGGAACAGCACTTTCTATAGGAATTTATTTCTCAGATATTTTAAGAGAACGTAATATTAAGTCGCGTTTTGCAAGAGGTGGTAGTAATAAGTACCTTGTGCAAATGCTTGAAGAAGGTTTAACGGGATTCATACTTGATGGACAGACTTTTGACTTAGATGGAGTCCGTTCTATGCGGGACAATCCTAATCATGTTAATTCAAGTCCATTCACAAGCTATAATTATCATGGTAAGGGTAATTTTTCGACTATGGTTGATGTTGTCATACTTGGAGCAACTGAAGTTGATGTTAATTTTAATGCCAATGTAGTTACTCATTCTGATGGTTATTTATTACATGGAATAGGCGGCTGGCAAAACTGCCTGTTTTCTAAATGCACTATATTGCCCGTGCCATTATTCAGGGATAGAACTCCGATTATTAAAGATGAAGTTACTACTATTTGCGGACCAGGTGAGCTGATAGATGTGATTGTTACTGAAAGAGGAATAGCAATTAATCCTTTGAGAAAGGATTTAATTGATAAAATGAAATATTCGAAATTACCATTAAAGACTATCCAGGAATTAAAAGCAGAAGCTGAGAGTATCTGTGGTGTGCCTGATAAACCAAAATTTAAAGATGAGGTTGTTGCAATTGTTAAATGGGTTGATGGAACAGTTATTGACTCGATATGGAGAATTGACAGGGATTAATGATTTAAAGAATTTATTAAGATTATGAAAAAAGGAAATGATAACTATTCTGAAACTTTTACCAAAGTTGTTAAAGAATTAAGTGATTTAAGGAAATATGATTTCCTTTATCATAAATCAAAATATGATAAGCCAATGCCTTCTGTCAGCAGTCTGACAGAATTGGTTGATAATTTAAGGAAAATATTGTTTCCCGGTTTTTTTGGCGACTCGGAGCTTCGTTCCGAAACAATGAGCTATTATGTAGGCTCAAAGCTTGATTTAATATTTCTTATACTTGTAGAACAAATCAGGAGAGGATTATGCTTTTCTTATTCTGATAAGGAAACAATATGTGAAGATTATGAGAAGCTGGCTAAGGAGATTGGAACAAAATTTATTGCTTCCTTGCCAAAAATCAAGTATCTTTTATCTACTGATGTAATTGCAGCGTTTAAAGGCGACCCTGCTGCAAAGAATTACGGTGAAACAATATTTTGTTATCCAAGCATAAATGTTTTAATGCACCACAGAATAGCTCATGAACTCGTATTAAATGAAGTCCCTTTAATACCGCGTATAATAGCTGAAATGGCTCATTCAAATACAGGTATAGACATTCATCCGGGAGCAAATATTGGAGAGAATTTTTTTATTGACCACGGCACAGGAGTTGTAATTGGCGAAACATCTGTAATTGGAAAGAATGTGAGACTCTATCAGGGTGTAACGCTTGGTGCAAAAAGCTTTCCTCTTGATGACCATGGCAAACCTATCAAAGGGATTCCAAGACATCCTATCATAGAAGATGATGTTATAATTTATTCTAATTCAACTATTCTTGGAAGAATCACAATAGGCAAAGGCTCTGTTATTGGTGCAAATATGTGGATTACTAAAGATGTGCCGCAAAACTCAGTTTTCTCTCAATCAAAAAACACCAAATGAATCAATGAATTAATTTATGAAAGTAAAGAAAATTATAAAAGAAGATATAGAAACAAAAGAGAAAATATTATCTGATGATAAGCTCATAGAAGTAATTAATAAAGTTGCAGAGCAAATTATTAATGCTTTCAGAAATAACAAACAGGTTCTTTTTTGCGGTAATGGCGGAAGCGCTGCAGATGCACAGCATATAGCATCAGAGCTTACAGGAAGGTTTTTTATTGACAGGCTTCCTTTAAATGCTGAAGCTCTTCACTGCAATACTTCTTATCTGACTTCAGTTTCCAATGATTATTCTTTTGATGAGGTTTATGCAAGATTAGTTAAAGCAAAAGGTAAGAAAGGAGATATTCTTATCGGGATTTCAACTTCAGGCAATTCGAAAAATATTATTAAAGCATTGGAAACTGCAAATGAATTGGAAATGATAACGATTGCTATGACCGGTGAAAGCGGCGGTACAATGAAAGATAAATGCAAGTATCTGATTAATATTCCTTCACAAAATACTCCACGCATACAGGAATCTCATATTATGATAGGGCATATTATTTGTGAGATAGTTGAAGAAACATTATTCCTCCGAAAGTGAAAATCACAGAATTGAATATAGATAAATCATGGACACTTTTTCTTGACCGTGATGGTGTAATCAACAGAAAGCTTCCTGATGATTATGTTTGCCGCTGGGAGCAATTTGAATTTAATTCCGGTGTATTGGATAGTATAGCTTTATTGTCTAAATTATTTAATAGAATAATTATCATTACAAATCAGCAGGGAATTGGAAAAGGCTTGATGACAAATGAAGACCTTTTGGAGATTCACAGTAAAATGCTCGATGAGATTAAAATTAATAACGGAAGAATAGATAAAATATATTACTGTCCTTTTAAAGCAAATGAACATAGCATAATGAGAAAACCTGGGACTGGAATGGCATTACTTGCTAAAAAAGATTTTCCCGATATCGTTTTCAAAAAATCAATTATGGTTGGTGATGGAATTAGCGATATGATATTTGGGAAAAACCTAAATATGGTTACTGTTTTCATCTCCGACGATGATAACTTTATAAATAAAAACAAACATCTGATTAATTTCAGCTATTTCGATTTGCTGTCCTTCTCAAAAGAATTGAAAATCTAAAACCTAACAGGTCTTCAAGACCTGTTAGGTTTTATTAGTTTAAGCCTGCACAATCCAGAGAGTAACAGTGCATGCGGCGTCGAGGGCTGAGTCGGGGTTATAGATGCGGAGGTAGTGGGCTGTTGTGAATGGGATTCAGATTGAACTAAGACAACTCTGGAATGACTTTTGTAATTAATGAATCCCAATATACAATAAGATTTATCTTATTAATTATATAAATATCTGATTATCAGCTAAATAATAAATTAATTGATTTCCAGATTAATACAGACGTTTAAAGCTACCTATACCATACCTATGCCATACCTATGCCATACCTGTCCTTTTCATGAAGATTAAATTTTGATTATTTAAAGACAGTTTAAATTTTGTATCTTTGGTTATTCATTAAAAAAACTACTTTTTGAAAAAACTTTGCTTGATTGTAATTTTAGTTTTACCATCTATATGCTTTTCGCAGGGAGGCATAGGTATTAATACAACAAGCAAAGCTGCTGACAATTCGGCTATTCTTGATGTTTCGGCTACAGGTAAAGGTTTGTTGATACCCCGCATGACAACTGCCAAGCGTCCTGCTAATCCTGTAGAATCACTCATTATTTATAACACCGATACCCGGTGTTTTGAAGCATATAATGCCGCTACTTCCCAATGGGTTAATATTGCTTGTCTTAGCAATTCTACATGCGGTGGCAATGTTACAGATGTTGATGGTAATGTTTATAATACAGTAAAGATAGGCGAACAATGCTGGATGAAAGAAAACCTGGAAACAACTAAATATAACGATGGAACTGCAATACCCTTAGTAACAGATAATGCAGCCTGGACTAATTTAACTACGCCCGGCTATTGTTGGTACAACAATGATGCTGCAACTTATAAAAGCACTTATGGAGCATTGTACAATTGGTATGCAGTAAATACAGCTAAGCTTTGCCCTGCGGGCTGGTATGTGCCGTCAGATGTAGAGTGGACAACATTAACAGATTATTTGGGCGGCGAAAGCATTGCAGGCGGTAAAATGAAGGAAGCAGGATATTCGCATTGGTTTAGTCCGAATACCGGTGCAGACAATAGTAGTGGTTTTTCAGTTTTGCCTAGCGGTTACCGGTACCTCAGCGGTGGGTCGTTCGACGATCTGGGCTACGACGCGGACATCTGGAGTTCGTCGGAGGTCAATGGGTCGTACGCATGGTACAGGTTCTTGGACTACAGATACGCGGATGTGGGCAGGAACGGCTTCAGTAAGACTGGCGGGTTTTCGGCACGCTGCTTAAAGGATTAAATTGATTATTTCTTTGCACAGATAGTTTCCTGATTAAGACATGACATATTTATTCACTAATAAATTATTTTAAAGGAGTTCATGAGACCGCTTCGCTAAGTTGAAAAATATGTCATGTCTGATAGAATCTTTAAAAAATAAAATTCTTATATCTTTGCAGATTATCTTTTGTCAGGGATGTCATCGCTCCGAGCGATGACATCCCTATTAAGGGTTCGTTATAAAGGAATATTTATAAAAATGAAGTATACAACTGTATTTGTTATCTTATTTATTAGCGCTTTGCTTGCTCAAGCGCAATCCATCCCTAAATCTGATGTTAATATTAATAAGACAGACGAAAAGGGATATAAACAGGGACATTGGAAAAAAACAGATGAAAAAGGGAATCTAATATATGAAGGGAAGTTTATCAATAATATTCCTGTTGACACTTTTAAATACTATTATACTGATGGGAAAATAAAA
>CAZMDE010000010.1:6796-20405 GCA_964564355.1 uncultured Bacteroidales bacterium
TTTATTCTAATATAAATAAAAAGGACAGTGCCTGGAAAATATACAATAATAAAGGGGCTTTGGTTGCAGAGGAATTCTATAAAAATAATATTAAGAATGGTTTATGGAAAATTTATTATGATAATGGAAAATTATCTGAAGAAATTCCATGGAAAGAGGGTGTAAAAGATGGTGTATGGAAACAATATTTTGAGGAAGGAACGTTAAAGTTAAGCATAAGCTTAAAGAATAATTTATATAATGGTCCTTATAAAGCATATTATCCTTCAGGTGTAATTTTTATATCCGGTTTTTACAATGATGGTTTAAAAGATAGTAAGTGGATATATTATAATGAGACAATGAAAACAGTGAAAATTAAAGATTACAAAAATGGAAATCTGATAAAGGAAGAAATATTTGATGAGGAGTTGAAGAAAAAGATAAAGGATACAAAAAGTGAATAAAAAAGGGAGAGTTTTGGTTGCAATGAGTGGGGGGATAGATAGTTCTCTTGCTGCTGTATTGCTGAAAGAGGAGGGTTTTGAAATAGTCGGAATAACAATTAAGACAGGGGATTATTCTGATACATCTTATATAAAGAATGAAGCATTGTGCTGTAATTATGATTCAATAAATATAGCAAGAGCAATTGCAGTTAAAGAGTCTTTTCCGCATTATGTTGTTGATATGACTGTAGAGTTTGGGAAGCAGATAATTACTGATTTTATTAATGAATATTTGCAGGGCAGAACACCAAATCCCTGTGTGCGCTGCAACCCTATTATTAAATCAACTGCTCTTATAAAATTAGCTGACCAACTGGATTGCGAATTCATTGCTACAGGACATTATGCAAATATACGGTTTGAAAACGGAAGATATTTGATTTCAAAAGGGGCTGACGAAACCAAAGACCAGTCTTACGTTCTGTGGGGGTTAAGCCAGGAAAATCTTAAAAGAACAATGTTTCCTCTTGGGAAATTCAAAAAGAATGAGATAAAGCAATTAGCTTCAGAGAAAGGATTTGATTCTCTTTTTATTAATAAAAGAGAAAGCTTTGAGATATGCTTTATCCCTGATAATGATTATAGAGGATTTCTTAAAAGTAAAGTGCCCGGATTGAAAGAAAAATATGAAAATGGCAATTTTGTTGATGTGGATGGTAAGATATTAGGAAAACATAAGGGATATCCGTTTTATACAATAGGGCAGAGGAAAGGACTGGAAATTGCAGTAGGAGAACCTTTGTATGTTAAAGAAATTCAAAGAGAAACAAATACAGTTGTTCTCGCAAGAAGAGATTCTCTTAATAATGCTGAAATGTTTGTTAGTGATTATAATGGAATTAAATATTCATCAATACCTGTTGATGTTAGGCTTACTACAAAAGTGAGATATCATGATAAAGGTACTTTATCTACAATAAAAGCAGACAATAATCAGCAAATTTTAAAAGTAATATTTGATGAGGATGTATTTGCAATAACTCCCGGTCAATCAGCAGTTTTTTATGAAGGGGATGACCTTGTTGGAGGAGGAATAATAACAATGAGCAATGAGCAATGAACAATTATAAATTTAAAATCCTTATATTATTTATTATTCATTATTCATTGATAATTAATAATTCTGTTTATTCTCAGTATAGATATAAATACAGAATTCAGTTAAAAGATAAAAAAAATTCCCAGTACAATATTACAAAACCTTCTGATTTCTTATCTGATAAATCTATTAAAAGAAGGTTGACTCACAAGATTAATTTGGATGAAATCGACTTGCCGGTAAACCCATTATATTTAGACAGTATCAGGAAGACAGGCGTCAGGGTATTAAATAATTCCAGATGGTTTAATTATGTTACAATTGATACAATAAATATTGATTCGGCAATTTTAAAGAAAATTAAAGAATTTTCTTTCGTCTCTTATATTGAAACTATTGCGAAGATTCCTGTAACAAATAAATCATCAACAATTAAATTAATACCTGAAAAGAAATTTAACTTAGAACTAAATAATTTATACAGTTCTAATAACATTTATAGAGGTAATTATAGAACAATGCAATCAAATACCTTTATTTCTGATGATTTTTACAAATATGGCAATTCTTATGAACAGGTTAATATGATTGCTTGTAATTATCTGCATAATCTTGGTTATAAAGGAAAAGGACTCTCCATTGCAGTTTTGGATGGGGGATTTATTGGTGTAGATAAGTTGCCGGTATTTGACAGTCTGAGAATAAATAACAGGATTAAAGGAACTAAGGATTTTGTTTTTCCCGGTGGTAGTGTATACACAGCAGCAAACCATGGTATGTATGTGCTTTCAATATTAGCAGGAAATATTCCGGCAATATATTTAGGTACTGCACCGGATGCTGATTTTTGGCTGTTACGAACAGAGGATGTGAAGTCAGAAAATATTATTGAAGAGGATAATTGGGTTTCAGCGGCTGAGTTTGCAGATAGTGTTGGGGTTGACCTGATTAATTCTTCTCTTGGTTATACTCGTTTTGATGATGCTTCTAAAAATCATATTTATCAAGACCTCAATGGAAAAACTGCAAGGATTTCAAAAGCTGCTACAATGGCTGCAAAAAAAGGAATATTAGTTGTCAGCAGTGCAGGTAATGAAGGAGCCGATGCAAGCTGGGTGCACATATCAGTTCCTGCAGATGCTGACAGTATACTAGCAGTTGGGGCAGTAAATAATGAAGGCAAATATGCTGCTTTCAGTTCCCAGGGTCCTGCTTATGATAATAGAATAAAACCTGATGTAGCTGCATTAGGTTTAGGGTCTGCCTTTGCTACAAATACAGGAGATATTTCGTTCGGAAACGGAACTTCTTTTTCAGCTCCAGTAATAGCTGGAATGGCTGCCTGCCTGTGGCAAACTAAACCGGATGTTTCTAATATGAAAATTATTGATGTGATAAAGAAGTCATCCAATCATTATAATATTCCTGATGCTTATACAGGTTATGGCATCCCTAATGCAGCAGCAGCTTATAATATTTTAAATGGAAAAAGTCTCTACCATGAATCGTTGAAATCTATTATTGTAAGCCCTAATCCGTTTTCTAATAAAGTATCAATAATTATTATTTCTCCTGATACTAATGATGTGAATTTAGAATTGTTTGATGTAACAGGTAAGAAGGTTTATAGCAAGGGAAATATTAAAAAAAACAATGAATATAAATATTTATTAATAGATAATGTTGAAGAATTACCCAATGGGATATATTTATTAATCATATATGCAAATGGGAAAATATCTTCCGGAAAATTGATGAAAATAAAATAATAAATAATTTAATATTTTGAATTAAATTTACGTTCTTTTAGTTTATAATATAATATAAATAAAGCAGAAAGATAAAATGGAATAAGGGGAATTTTATATCTTGTTAATGCCCCAAAATTTGCTGATGTAAGCCCAACCGAGAAAGCCAATACAATTGAAAAAACTAAAGAAAAGAGTAGAAGAGGTTCCTGGAAAATATACCTAAAGGTTCTTATAGGTCCAACACTTACAAAAATGTAAATTGTAAATAAAAGAATAATTGTATTTTCTATACAAGAAAAAATCATTATTACATTTCCTGCCTCCCATAGAAAAGGTCTGAAAAGTCCTGCTACTATTGCTTTAGGAGCTTTTCTTAATACGCCTCCTAAAGTAGGTTCGAATTCACCAATGTCAAATGAATTTGTTCCGTAGGCTTCACCTCTTACTAAGTCCTGTTGAGTAGCATGTGCTTTCTCTACAATTTTATCCATTGAACTGTAAGTGCCAAGCCGACCTCCAAGCATTGATAATATTAATGCACTTATAATAAATCCTGATATTAATATAAAAGGTGTACCAAAAACCCGCATTGTTTGATTTTTTATGGTTTTAATACGATTGTATGAAATCCACATAAGAGCAGCAGGAAAAAGAGCAACTAATATATAAGGTTTTAATGTCATCATTATTGAAGCTGTGATTATCATACCTATGATGTTAGATCGTATTTTCTGTTTTTTAATAAAAATCATATAAAAATTGTAAGTGAAATATAGAGCAGAACCAAAAGTGAAGGTGTCTTTTAGATAACCAGAACCCCAAAATGCTACTGAAGGGATAAATAAGACTGCAATTGCAATTTGTTTCCACAATTTAGGATATATTTCGCAAAACATTATGTAAAATTTCCAGGTATATTTGTATACAAAATAATCAATAAGTATTAAGCCTGCCAGGTAAGAATTAAATGAAAGTAATAAAAATGGGGCTGAAAAACGACTGACTGCAAAAGAGTCAGGTTTAAACCAGTACATATCTTCAACAGGATACCATGTATTTGCATCAAAATACTGCCAATTCTCAATCGTTCTGTTACCTGCAAGTAAAGAAAAATAAACAAAAGGATTTTTAACCAACATATGACTAATTGCCTTCGCGCCCTGAAAATAATTTAAGAGGTCACCACCCTTATAATGGTAAATATATAAAAAACATAAAATAAATCCTCCCAATATTTTGAAAAATAATCCAGCGGTGTAATATTTGTAAATTGGGTTAGTATCAATATTTTTCTTGGTTGTCCTGTATGCAAGAAATAATACCAATGCTAAGTAAATAGGTACTAAAAATAGGTCAAAAAAGTCTAAATAAAATGAAATTTTAAGCACAGGCTTAGAGTTAAGTAAGTTTGCAAATTTACTATATTTTTGAAAGTATGTTTTGTAAAGCTTTACGAATTCAACTAACCTATCAAAAAAAGTGATATTTTTACAAAAGTTTTGGAATTTTGTTAATTAATTAGAGTAGTTTGTTTTTCTGAGTGCGAGTAGAAAATATTAATAAAGATATTATGAATGTTTTATATATGTCTTACGATGGAATGACTGATCCTCTGGGCCAGTCTCAAGTAATTCCTTATTTAACAGGTTTGAGTAAAAGGGGACATAGTATAACATTATTAAGTTGTGAGAAAAAAGAAAATTATGAAAAAACAAAAGATAAAATATCTAAACTTCTTAAAAGTAATGGGATAATATGGGAACCCTTATATTACACCTCTAAGCCACCAGTTTTGTCAACTATTTATGATATTTACAGATTAAAGAAAAAGGCAAAATCTTTATTGAAAATTCAACATTTCGATATTGTTCATTGCAGAAGTTATATAACTTCAATTATTGGTTTATATCTGAAAAAGAAATTTGGGGTAAAGTTTATATTTGATATGCGTGGATTTTTTGCTGACGAGAGGGTTGAAGGAGGTCTTTGGAATTTAAACAATCCTTTATTTAAGGCAGTTTACAAATATTTTAAATTTAAAGAAAAACAATTTTTTTCAGAAGCTGATTATGTTGTAAGCTTAACTGAAAATGGAAAAAACGAGATACATAGATGGAAGCAAATACCTAACCAACCTGTTCCTATAGAAGTCATACCATGCTGTGCTGATTTAAACCTGTTTTCTGAAAATAATTTTGATAAAAATAAATTAACAGAATTAAAAAAAGTATTAAGCATTAAAGAAGATGAATTTATAATTTCATATCTTGGTTCAATTGGTACATGGTATATGCTAGATGAGATGCTTGAGTTTTTTAAAAGATTAATTTTGAAATATAATAAAGCAAAATTTCTTTTTATAACTCCAGATAAAAAAGAATTTATTATTAAAAGTGCAAAAAAGCTCGGTATAAATGAAGATTTGCTCATTATTATAAAAGCTTCAAGGGATGAAGTGCCTGTCTATGCTAAATTAAGCAGAGTTTCATTGTTTTTTATTAAACCTGTATTTTCAAAAAAAGCATCTTCACCGACTAAGCAGGGTGAAGTGATGAGCCTTGGAATACCAATAATATGCAATGCTAATGTTGGTGATACAGATACTATTATAAATAATACAGGGACAGGTTTTGTGATAAATGAATTTTCCGATGCAGCTTATGATAATGCCGTTAGTTCAATTGAAGTCTTACTTGAAATACCTGAGCAAAGAATAAAGGAAGCTGCAGAAAAATATTATTCTCTTGAGAGAGGTATAGAAAAATATAATAAAATATATGAACAATTAAAAATTGTTAAATGATATTTTTCGATTAAAATAAGCCGGTTATATTTCCTTCATCGTCTATATCTATTTTTTCAGCAGCAGGTATTTCAGGTAGTCCTGGCATACGGAGTATTTCACCAGTTATTGGAATTACAAAACCTGCACCCGAAGCTATTTGGACTTCACGTACTGTTACAACGAAATCTTTAGGCCTGCCAAGCAAATCAGGATTGTCAGACAATGATTTTTGTGTTTTAGCGATACAAATAGGTAATTTACTCAACCCAAGCTTATCAATTTTAGCAAGGTCAGATTTTGCTTTGGGTGTGTAGTCAATTGCCATTGCTCCGTATATTTTTTTTGCAATTGTCTCAATTTTCTTTGGAATATCCCAGTCAAGTTCATACATAGGTTTGTACTTACATTTACATTCATCAACCATTTTAGCAACAATTTCAGCAAGAGCAATAGCTCCTTCACCTCCTTTTGCCCAAACATCAGCTATAGCTGAACGTACTTTAATCTCTTTACATTTGTCTTTTATTATATTTATTTCTTCATCCGTATCATTAGTAAACCTATTTATTGCAACAACAGCGCAAATATTAAATGCGTGTATATTTTCAACATGCTTTTCAAGATTAGCTAATCCTTTTTTTAAGGTTTCAATATTTGGTTCATTCACAGCTTTCAGGTCAGCTCCTCCATGGTATTTTAAAGCTCTAACAGTTGTAACAAGAACAACTGCCTTGGGAGATAAGCCGGAATAGCGACATTTAATATCAAAAAACTTTTCTGCTCCAAGATCAAACCCAAAACCTGCTTCTGTTACTACAAAATCAGATAAAGATAATCCCATGCGGGTTGCAATAATAGAATTAGTTCCCTGAGCAATATTAGCAAAAGGTCCTCCATGGATTATAGCAGGATTGCCTTCTAAAGTTTGTACAAGATTTGGTAAGATGGCATCTTTAAGCAAGGCAGCCATTGCGCCGTTAGCTTTCAAATCTCTTGCATAAACCGGTTTTTTATCATAGGTAAATCCTACAAATATGTTGCCTAGTCTTTCTTTTAAGTTTTTTAGATTATCAGATAAGCATAGTATAGCCATTACCTCAGAAGCTGCTGTGATATCAAATCCACTTTCTCTTGGAATTCCTGAGAGAGTTCCACCTAATCCTATTATAGCATTTCTTAAAGAACGGTCGTTCATATCCATCACACGTCTCCATTGGACTGTACGGGGATCAATACCAATATTGTTTTTTTTATTCTGAATATTATTATCTATTAAAGCTGCAAGTAAGTTATGAGTTTTTTCAATTGCTGCAAAGTCTCCGGTAAAGTGAAGATTAATATCCTCCATTGGTAATACCTGAGAATAGCCTCCGCCTGTTGCTCCACCTTTCATTCCAAAAACAGGACCAAGTGATGGCTCACGCAGAACGACAGTTGTTTTTTTTTCTATTCTGTTAAGCGCCTGAGCTAATCCTATAGAAACTGTTGTTTTTCCTTCTCCTGCCGGAGTTGGGGAGGTAGCTGAAACGAGTATAAGGTTTTTTGTGTTAAGCTTTTCAAGATCAATATACTTTAAAGGGATTTTTGCTTTATATTTTCCGTAGAGTTGTAAATCTTCGGGGTTAATTCCAAGGCTTGATGCAATATCCTGGATAGGTTTTAATTTTATAGTCTTTGCTATTTCGATGTCAGATGCCATAGTTGTATTTAATTTAAGTTTGGGATGTAAAGTTAATATTTTATCATACTGTTATTAATAATTGAACGTTTTAAATTATTATTTTTGGATTTTATACTTAATACATAAATATATTAATAATTCTTTTTTTACACAGGTATTTGAAGTCGCAAAGTTGATTCCATATGGTCGGGTGACAAGCTATGGAGCTATTGCAAATTATCTTAGTTCAAAAGGTTCTGCGCGAATGGTTGGCTGGGCAATGAATAAATCTCATTTGATGAAAAATATATCTGCTCATAGGGTTGTGAATAGAAATGGAATGCTTACAGGTAAACATCATTTTGGAGGTAATAATATTATGGCACAATTATTGGAGAGTGAAGGTATAAAAGTCAAAGATAACAGAGTAGTAGAATTTAAAAAATTGTTCTGGGATCCTGCAGTTGAGTTAACAAATTAGCAAATAAATTAATGGGATTAATAAAAATACTATTTTTGTAAAATAATAATTTAAAATTGATAATATGAAAAATGCAGCTTTTTATGTTTTAGTACTTGGTTTATTATTAATAAACTATAATAAATCTTCGGCTCAAAAGGATAAGAAACCTTTTAATGGTATAATTACATATAGTTTATCTTATGAGGGAGATATTGACCCGGCTACTTTGGCCCAAATACCAAAAGAAATGTCTACAATGATTAGTGGTAATAAGTCTAAAACTGTTAATAATAACAGTGGTTTCAACATGATTATCATTAAGGATGGTGATAAAAAGCTGATAATAACTCTGATGGATATTTCTATGATCAGCAAAAAGATTATGGTTAAATCTACCAGCGATGATATTAAAAAAGAGCTTGACAAACAGCCTGTTCCAACTATAAAACTAATTGATGAAACAAAGGATATTGCAGGATATAAATGCAAAAAGGGCGAAATGATTACAAAAGATGAAGAGGGTAAAGAAATTACATCAGTTTTTTATTACACAGAAGATTTAGAAACAGGCGATAAAAATTTTGATACTCCTTTTAGGGATGTTAAAGGTACTCTCATGGAATTTGAGCAATCAGCTGGTAAATATACTGTAAAGTCTACGGTTTCTAAAGTCAAAAAGCAGAAAATTTCTGATAATGAATTTCTTATTCCAAGTGGTTATGAAGAAATGACCCAGGAGCAATTACAAAATATGTTTGGAGGAGGTGAATAATTTCAACTATTATTCATTTTATAAATTCAAATCCCGATATAACAGAATCAATATTATTAAATATTTCTGTAATGTCATGAGTTTTCATCATATTCATTATAAAATAGTAATTATATTTTTTTTACTATTCACTTTTCAATATTCACTATTAGCTGATAAGGGAGGTCCTGATAAGTTTGGGTACACATGGAAGGACAGCAGGGAGCCGGATGGACCAAAATATAGCTGGTTTGAGATACCGGCAAATACTGATAGGGTTGTTACCGGTCTTGGTGACGATAATGTAATGGGACCTTTTCCGATAGGCGGTAAATTTATTTTTTATTGGTATCCGGTTGATAAATTTTGGGTAGGTGCAAATGGTTACATTGGCTTTAAAAATGTAAATATTGCTTCTCCTTTTCCGACTATTCCAGATTCAACCACTCAGAAATATAATTTTATTGCCCCGCTAATGAATGATTTAAACTTTGCCGGGAAAGGTAATAAAGGGAAAGTTTTATATCACATAACTAAAGATTCTCTCATAGTGTCTTATATTAATGTTCCTTTTTGGGCTCCATCATATACTCCATATACCGGAAGTAATACTTTTCAGATTATACTTAACAGAGCAGATAAGTCTATTACTTTTAATTATAAGAAACAGATTGGTCCTTCCGAGAGTACTATCACTGTGGGTATAGAGAATTTAACAGGTTCTATTGGTCTGCAAACATCTGATAGTCTTCGTCCGGAAGCGTATTCAATAAAATTTTATTACCCTGACAGCACTACTTTTAAAATTTCTGATGGCGGTATCAATTGGAATACTTCAGATGGAGGAAAAGGTTTTTTTATGTCTTATCCTTCAGGTAAATTACCTCTTGTTACAGATATTATAAATTTTGGTAATCAGAACATTGAGAATTATTCAGTTTCCGGAAAAGTAACTGACCCTTTTGGAAAAGTAATAGTAAATTCTGAAGTAAATGTTTCTGAAACCCTGCTTGCAAGTGATGATACAATTATCAGGTTTCCTGTTGATTTTACTCCTGAAATAACAGGATCTCATTCCTTTATTACTAAAATTTCAGGAGTAATGTATGATAAGTTTTCATCAGATGATACTTTAAATCAGGAGATTGTTAGTGTTGATACATCCAGAAGACAGATGAATTTAACTTATGCAAAAGAAGGAATTAAAACAGGCACTATAAGCTGGCAAGGTGGTGTTGGAGGAGTTGGAATGTATTTTAAGCCTCCGGTATATCCTGCAAAGTTGGTAAGCACTGACTTTGTAATTGTTTTTAAGCCCGATACTTCTACTTTTTATGTAAAGATATATGATGATAAAGGATTGAATGGGATGCCCGGAAATTTAATTGATTCAGTGCTGGTAGAAACTGAAAATATTCAAATACTTCATAAAACAGTTGTTCCTGTTAAATCAAATATCATAATTTATAGTGGGGGAGTTTATGTTTCATGGGTTCAAAAAGGTGATAGGATTTCATTGGCAGTAGATATGTCTCCTCCTTTTTCCAAGCAAACTTTTGAGGTACTTAGCGGTACCTTTGCACAGTACAGGGATTTTGAAAAAGGTGATTTTTTTATTGGACTTAATATTGAAAAATCCGGCATAGATGATATCGGGGTATCTTCTATTTCAAATCCTGTAAAAAACGCTGTTATTAAAAAGCCAGTGAATGTGAGTTGCTGGATTAAAAATTATGGACAAGTAAATGTTGATACTAATTTTGTTGTTAGGTATTCTATGGATTATGGAAACTATATAGAAGAGCATTTTAAAGGAAACTCAATAAAGCCCGGAGATTCTGCTCTTTTTACCTTTTCAACACCTCTTTATACAGATAAGGATAGTATTAATGGTTATTTATGTATTGGAACAAGAATGCAGAGCGATTACAGCGCTCTCAATGATTCTGTTTGCATATTCGTTAAAATCTATAATACAACTGGGATTGAAGAGTTAATTAAAAATAATAGTTTCAGTATAAGCCCGAATCCGGTCAAAGACAAGCTGATTCTTTCATATTTATTAACTGATAATACAAATGTGAAAATAAATCTTTATTCCTTATCAGGTAATAAATTAATAGGTTTTCTGGATGAAAAACAAGCTGCTGGTAATTACAGGAAGACTTTTTCATTACCGGAAAGTCTTTCAAATGGGATTTATTTAGTAAAATTGCAAACAGTAAAAGAAATTAAAATTGTAAAGCTTGTTAAACTGTAAATAAATGGAAGTAACAAAAACAATTGCCCTCGTAGCACATGACCATAAGAAGCAGGATTTAGCGGAATGGGTTAAGTATAACAGAAAAACACTTTTAAAACACAGGATAATTTGTACAGGTACAACAGGCAAATTAGTTGAGGAAGTTTTAAGAAAAGAAGATAAGGATTTCAATATTACAATGCTGAGGTCAGGTCCACTAGGAGGAGACCAGCAATTAGGAGCTAATATAATTGATGGCAAAATTGACATATTTGTCTTTTTCTGGGACCCTATGCAACCACAGCCGCATGATGTTGATGTGAAAGCCTTATTGAGAATAGCTGTGTTGTATAATATCCCGACTGCCTGCAACCGTTCAACTGCTGATTTTTTAATATCTTCACAGCTTTTTAACCAGGAATATAATCCTACCGTAGACCCTTATACTGATTATATCAACAGGAATGTGGAAACTTCTTAAAAATAAAAAACAATTTACACCTTCAGGGTCTCTATCATCTCTTGCATGGAAGCGATTTAAGAGAAACAAGCTGTCTTATATTTCTCTTATATTTATTTTAGTTACGATAGTTATATCAATTTTAGGGTATCTCGTAACTCCCGATTCAACACCTTTTTCTAATCAGCAATATCTTGAGTTAACAGTTAGAAAGCCCGGTTCTACGGTGAAAATGTTATTGGTCAAGAAAGAAATGGATAAAAGTATCAGTTCAAATTCTTATTCATTTATCGGTCTTTTCAGGAAAATGATATATGGTGAAAGAAGCAGATATCAGCGAATACCTATAAATTCATACTATTTTGAAGGAGAAGATATAGTAATAGAGCCATATGATGAAGATATACAAAACACCAAATCCCAAATCCGAGATTCGAAATCCGAAATTCAGAGGTTTTGGCTGCCTGAGGTAGTATATGGTATTCAACACAATCCACAGACAATAGCCCAATACTCATCACAAATTGAAGAGTTAAGAAATGAAGTAAAGAAAAGAAATATTATATCAGTAAAGTTTTTACTCGGAACCGACCGTTTTGGAAGGGATATGCTCAGCCAGCTAATAATAGGAACAAGAGTAAGTCTTTCAGTAGGTTTGATTTCAGTATTGATATCATTATTAGTAGGATTGTTTTTAGGCTCCCTGGCAGGTTTTTTTAGAGGACGAACAGATGACATTATAGTATGGTTCATAAATGTTGTCTGGTCAATACCGTCATTATTGCTTGTTATTGCTATTACTTTTGCTTTAGGTAAGGGTTTTTGGCAGGTATTCATAGCTGTGGGCTTAACAATGTGGGTTGAAGTAGCAAGGGTTGTCCGCGGACAGATAATAAGCATAAGGGAGAAGGAGTTTGTAGAAGCTGCGAGAGCATTGGGCTTTCTTAATTCAAGAATTATTTTCCGGCATATACTCCCTAATGTAATGGGGTCTGTTATTGTGATATCTGCAGCTAATTTTGCTTCTGCAATTTTAATTGAAGCAGGGTTAAGTTTTCTCGGACTTGGCGTGCAGCCACCTGTTCCTTCCTGGGGTACTATGATTCGCGAGCATTATTCATACATAATACTTGGCAATGCTTACCTTCCTTTAATCCCGGGCATTGCTATAATGATAATGGTTCTTGCTTTCATGCTTGTTGGTAACGGACTCAGGGATGCGCTTGATGTTAAGTTAGTTCAGAGTTCGTAGTTCGGAGTTCAGGGCAGGGATTACTATTGCGATGCCTAAAAATATTTATTAACACTCTTAAATATTTTGCAATTTTCATTTTAAAACATATTATCTTTGTAGTCTAAATAATAAATATTATGGCACTCGAATTAACAGCTAAATTAGTAAAGATATTCCCGGTAAAAACCGGAGATGGAAGAAATGGCACCTGGACAAAACAGGAATTTTTAGTAGAGACACAGGAAACCTATCCAAAGAAAGTATTTTTTGTTGCATGGGGAGAAAAGGCAGAAGGAATAAAGAACCTTGCAATTGGTGATACAATTAAGATAAGCTTCTTTGTTGAGTCACGTGATTTTAATGAAAAATGGTATACTGACCTGAAGGTTTGGAAGGTAGAAAAGCTGATATATAAAGATGCTCTTGCTGCCGGCTCAACAGAAGCATCTGAAACCACTGAAAATGCAGAGGAACCCTTTGTTACAAAAGAGGAACCGGATGACCTGCCATTTTAACCGCACCGTAAACTTACCATAATCTCTCCATCACCTCACCATTATCTCACCAGATATAATGCCTGAATGAGGCGTGAATTGATTTAATATTGATATAAGATTATTTTGGAATGACTTTTGGTTTTTGACCTATACTGGTATATGGACAAATTCCCTATTAAATATCTAAATAGGGTCTGCTGATTAATCTCATACATATACTAATATCAATAATTTTATAG
>CAZMDE010000011.1:0-19973 GCA_964564355.1 uncultured Bacteroidales bacterium
AATATCATTGAGCTCCATATTTTCTTCGTAAGTTCTGAGAGTTTTCTCAGAAAGGTCTAAATATCTGGGTAATATGTCCATTACATTACCCATCAATTTTATAAAATCATTAAAAGCTTTCATACTAACAAACTTTATGATTTGGGATTACAAAGATAATAATAAAAGAAACAATAAATACACAAAACAAAATAAATTTATCAAGATAATTAAATAATTTTATTTTTGCCGCATAATTATGGAGATTAGAGATTTCATAATAAAAGCAATATTATTTATTTAATAATTAATTAAAATTCAACTGTATGAAGAAAATATTGGTAATAGGTTCAGCAGGTCAGATAGGAACTGACTTAACTATGGAATTAAGAAGAAAATATGGAAATGATATGGTGGTGGCAGGGATTAGAAAAACTAAACCCTCTGAAGCTATCATTAAGTCTGGTCCTTGTGAAGTAATTGATGCAAGGGATAAAAATTTATTAACAGATATTGTGAAAAAATACAACATCGAAATAATAATTAATATGGCTGCCATTTTGTCAGCTAACGGTGAGAAAGACCCTTATCTTGCCTGGGATGTTAATATGAACGCTTTATATAATATTCTCGAAATTGCCAGAGAATGCAAATTAAGCCAGGTGCTTGTACCAAGCTCTATTGCAGTTTTCGGACCTGAAACACCAAGAAATAATACCCCACAGGAAACCATTTTGAAACCAACAACCATGTACGGTGTTACTAAGGTTGCAGGTGAACTTTTAGGTGATTATTATGTTAGAAGATTCGGAGTTGATGTTCGCGGTCTCAGATATCCCGGTATCATCAGCAGCGAGGTTGAGCCAGGTGGCGGAACAACAGATTTTGCTGTTGCAATATTCTATGAAGCTATAAAGCATAAGAAATACACCTGTTTTGTAAGAGAAGACACAAAACTTCCTATGATGTACATGCCTGACTGTCTGAAAGCCACTATAGACCTGATGGAAGCTGACTTTAAAAACCTGAAGCATCACAGCGATTTCAATCTAGGAGCTATGAGCTTTACTGCCGGAGAACTTGCTGCAGAAATTAAAAAACATATTCCTGAATTTACAATAGAATACAAACCTGATTTCAGACAGGCTATAGCAGATTCATGGCCACAGTCAGTTGATGATAGTGCTGCAAGAAAAGAATGGGGTTGGAAACCATCATATGGTCTTGAAGAAATGACCAAAGATATGATAGCTAAGATTGGAGCAAAGAAATTTTAATTAGTTCAATTAAGGTTATTTTCTCTTTGATTTTCTGAGTTTAATCTGTGGCTCTTCGTTTTATAAATAAACGAATGAAGTTACTTCAAAACTCCTTAGAATATTATTTTATTTTGAATAATTTTCCTTATTTTTGCAAAAATAAGGACTCGGGGTGTGGCGCAGTTGGCTAGCGTACTTGCATGGGGTGCAAGGGGTCGTGAGTTCAAGTCTCACCACTCCGACTAAATTTGTTCATTGGTTCACTGGTGAATGAATAATTGAAAGAATTAATCATTAAGATTAATTGCGAGCCACTTTTTAAGAGTTTCTTTATCAATATTCTTTCTGCCAGCATATTCTGTAAGCTGGTCGTCGAGTATGTTTCCAACATTGAAATAGTGGGATGCGGAATTGCTGAAAAAATATCCGGAAACTGAAGCTGTCGGATACATCGCAAAATTATCTGTAAGCTTCATTCCTATGTTCTTTTCTGCATCAAGCAGATCAAATATTGCTTTTTTCTCTGAATGGTCAGGGCATGCAGGATAACCGGGCGCAGGTCTTATTCCCTGGTATTTGGATAATATTAAAGATTTTATATCAAGCTTCTCATATAAAGTGTATCCCCAGAATTCCTTTCTTACCATAAGATGAAGCAGCTCTGTAAATGCTTCTGCCAAACGGTCGGTAAGGATTGTAGCCATTATTTTCTTATAATCATCTTTATAAATCTCTGTGATTTGTTCAAGTCCTATTCCTGCTGTGCAGGCAAAAAATCCAATATAATCCTTAAATCCTGCAGACTTAGGTGCTATTAAATCTGACAAGCAAAGATTTGGTTTATTATCCTCCTTTAACTGCTGGTTTCTCAGAAAATGTAAAACTTCTATAGGTTCTTTGTCAGCTTCTTTTTTATAAATTTCAACATCATCTCCAATTGAATTGGCGGGATAAAAACCAATTACAGCATTTGCTTTCAGAATCTTTTCCTTGTGTAGCTCCTGTAATAACAACTGAGCATCATCAAACAGTTTTTTAGCTTCTTCTCCCTTAATAGGGTCCTTGAATATATCAGGATATTTGCCTCTTATTCTCCATTCCTGGAAAAAGAAAGTCCAGTCAATATATTTTGCTATTTCTTCAATAGAATAATCTTTTAAAACCCTGTTCCCTGTATAAGTAGGTTTATAAATATGATTTCCATCCCAGTCAATTCTGAGTTTGTTTTCACGTGCCTGTTTTAGAGAAACATAATTTTTATCTGTTTTTTCAGAATTATACTTTTCTCTGATTCCCTGATATTCTTCTTTTATCTTTTCAAAATACGATTCTTTATTATCTGATGAAAGCAAATTTGAAACTACATTAATGCTGAGTGAGGCATCTGCAACGTGAATCACAGGTGCAATATAATTAGGCGCAATCTTAATAGCAGTATGTAATTTTGAAGTAGTGGCTCCACCTATAAGCAAAGGGATATTCATATCAAGTCGTTGCATTTCCTTAGCAACATGCACCATCTCTTCAAGAGAAGGAGTTATAAGTCCGCTCAAACCAATTATATCTGCATTCTCATCTTTTGCTGCCTGAAGTATCTTTTCAGCAGATACCATCACTCCAAGGTCAATAACCTCGTAGTTATTGCAGGACAACACAACTCCTACTATATTTTTGCCAATATCATGCACATCTCCCTTAACTGTGGCAAGTATTACTTTTCCTGATGAAGTATTGGTATCACCAACTTTCTTTTCTGCATCAATATATGGCAACAGGTAACTGACAGCCTTTTTCATCACCCTTGCACTTTTAATCACCTGCGGAAGGAACATCTTTCCGGCTCCAAACAAAACACCTACCTGGTTCATGCCTTCCATCAAAGGACCTTCAATTACTTCAATAGCTCTGCTGTATTTTTTTCTTGTTTCTTCTACATCTGTTTCAATAAAATCAACTATTCCATGCACAAGAGAATAAGCAAGACGTTTCTCAGGTGTTTCCTTCCTCCACTCATCAGACTTAACAGCTTCCTTACCTTTTGATTTAAGTTTTTCTGCATAAATAATAAGCCTGTCAGTGCCGTCTTTCCTGCGGTTAAGAATGACATCCTCAACAAGCTTAAGCAAATCCGGCTCAATATCATCATAAACACTAAGCTGACCTGCATTCACAATACCCATATCCAGCCCTGCTTTTATTGCATGAAAAAGAAAGGCTGAATGCATTGCTTCACGTACTATTTCATTTCCGCGAAAAGAAAATGACAGGTTGCTGATGCCTCCGCTTAGCTTTGCATATGGCAGGTTTTCCTTTATCCATTTACAGGCTTTTACAAAATCAACAGCATAGTTATTATGTTCGTCCATCCCTGTTCCTATAGTTAGGATGTTTGAATCGAATATTATATCCTCAGGACGAAATTTTAAAACTTCTGTCAGCAGCTCGTATGCTCGATTACAAATAGATATCTTGCTGTCAAAACTAGTTGCCTGACCTTTCTCATCAAATGCCATAACAATTACAGCAGCACCATATTTTTTTATTTTTTCTGCTCTTTGAATAAATATTTCTTCCCCTTCTTTCAGACTGATTGAATTGACAATAGCTTTTCCCTGCACACATTTAAGCCCTGCTTCAATAACTGACCATTTGGAAGAATCAAGCATGAACGGAATCTTTGTAATATCAGGCTCTGAAGCAAGCATATTCAGGAATTTAACCATAGCTTTTTCAGAGTCAAGCATTGCATCATCCATATTAATATCTATAACCTGTGCGCCTGCTTCTACCTGCTGTTTTGCCACACTTAAAGCTTCTTCATATTTCTCTTCTGCTATCAGTCTGGCAAACTTGCGTGAACCGGCTACATTAGTCCTTTCTCCTATATTTACAAAATTGGATTCCTTAGTGATTGACAAAGGTTCAAGTCCGCTGAGCTGTGTTATATGCTTTCTTTCCGGTATCTTTCTTATAGGAGCTCCCTTTGTAAGCTCACGTAATTTCTTTATATGTTCAGGAGTTGTACCACAACAACCACCTATAATATTTACAAGTGTATCTGTAATAAAAGGCATTGAATTTTCAGCAAACTCCTCTGCAGTCTCATCATATTCGCCCAATTGATTTGGCAAACCTGCATTCGGATGAACACTAACATAAAAAGGAGCTTTCTCTGAAAGCTCTTCAATGTGCGGGTATAATTCTTTTGCTCCGAAAGAGCAGTTCAAGCCAATGCTTAATAAATCAATATGTGAAACAGATATTAAAAATGCTTCAATTGTCTGTCCTGATAAGGTTCTGCCGTTCCTGTCAGTCACAGTAACAGAAATCATTATTGGAAGCCGTTTTTCTTTTTGTGTAAAAACTTCTTCTATCGCAAACAAAGCTGCCTTTGCATTCAATGTGTCAAAAACAGTTTCTACAAGCAGAATATCTACACCTCCGTCAATTAAACCATTAATCTGCTCTGAGTATGCAATAACAAGCTCATCAAATGTTACTCCTCTTTGTGATGGGTCATTAACATCAGTAGAAATAGAAGCAGTTTTGTTTGTAGGACCTATAGAACCTGCAACAAAACGTGGTTTATGAAGACTGACTTCAGAATATGTATCAGCTACTTTGCGGGCAATCTGAGCTGAGTTGAAATTCATCTCATAAACCAAACCTTCCATTCCATAGTCAGACATTGAAATCCTGTTAGCATTGAAAGTATTTGTTTCTATTATATCTGCACCTGCTTCAAGGTATTTAGTATGAATTTCATTTATGATATCTGGTCTTGTTAGAGAAAGCAAATCATTATTTCCTTTTAAATGACGATTATGTTCAGAAAATCGCTCTCCCCTGTAATCCTTTTCATCCAGCTTATACTTCTGGATCATAGTTCCCATAGCCCCGTCAAGCACAAGGATATGTTTTTCCAGCTCTTTATATATATTTCTTTCTTCAGTCATTTAGAAAATTAATAACGATAAATCAGCACAAAATTACTTATTAATACGATAATATAATTAAATTATCTTTATCCTTTTCTTATCGTAATATTTAAGGACATAGGTTAAAAAAACAATCATGCCGATAAAACATATCCCGCTGCTGACAAGAAATGAATGTGATAATGTGATTAAATCTGAAAGAAATCCCATAAATATAGTTCCAAGACCTATTCCCAGGTCAAAGGAAGTGAAATATGTTGAATTGGCAGCGCCCCTGTTATGCTGGGGTATTACATTATTAACCATTGCCTGAAAACAGGGCATGATAATGCCAATCCCAATGCCAAGAATAATGGATGAAGCCATGAATCCCGGGAAGTTTTTAAATATTGATAAAGTTACAAAACCTATTATCAGCGACAGAATGCCTGTGAGTGTAATTAGTTTTGGACCATGTTTATCAAATACTCTGCCTGAAAATGTTCTTGAAATAATCACTCCTAAAGCAAAGACCAGAAAAAATAATCCCGGATTTTTGATGCCTATTTCCTTTCCATATATTGTTATGAATGTTATCAATCCTCCGTAACCAACCATTAAAATAAACATATTTAGTGCTATTGGCAGAGTTGATGTTTCGATAAGGGATTTCCACTCAAACTTTCTTGATTTATTAGCTGTTTCATAATCAGGATATTTTACAAACAATGCCAGTATAAATCCCGCCATACTTAGAATTCCTCCAATCAGGAATAAAATATTGAAGCTGCTGTTATTAATTATCATTATCCCTATCAAAGGTCCAATTGCCATACCGATTGTCATTGATATGCCATAATAACCTAATCCCTCTCCCCTCTTTAACACGGGCAGAATATCAACTACTACAGTTGAACCGGTAGTTGATGTAACTCCCCAGGCAAGACCATGTAAAATTCTTATGAAAAGCATTATACCAACAGTGACTGCAAGTATATAGGCATTGAAAATTAATGCAAAAACTGCAAGAGAAACAAGGTAAATAATCTTTCTGCCGTGACTATCTATTGCCCAGCCAGCGAACAAGCGAATTATAAGAGATGCCAATGTGTAAGATGCTAAGACAAGCCCTGTTTCTGTTTTTCCGGTTTTCAGAACGCTTGTCATATAAATCGGAAGAGATGATATTAGAAAATAAAATGCAACGGCTATCAGAAAGTTAGCAATCCATAGTAAATTAAAGCTTCGTGTAAAGATTGTATTGCTTGATGCTAAATTCATATATTACTCAAGTGTTTATGATTGAAAATTGTATTGTGCAAAAGTATTAATTCAATTAAACGCTAAATTATTTTTATTATTAAATAACATAAATTAACAATAGTAATTAGTAATCACCATATTTGATTAAGAAGAATTGAGAAAGGGTTGAAAAGAAATGGAAAGATTTCAGCTTTTTATCAATGTTTAATAATTAGTTTTTTAGTAGACACGTGATCTCTACTTATAAGCTTTTGGATATAAACACCATCATGAAATGATGAAACATTAATTTGTTTGTTAGGTGTATTAATAATACATGAATATACTTCTTTTCCAACTATATCGTAAATTTTATATAAAAACTCATTAAAATTTCTTCCAGTTTCAATATTTAAATAATCATCAGCTGGGTTTGGAAAAGCCCGAAATGAGCTTATCCCTTTTATTTTATTTACATTTAAAAGCAGTAAAGTAGAATCGGCAAACATTTGCCAGAAAACAGGAATAGTATCATCCGTTGAATTAATATAAGCATAATTATTATTATATATAGCATCAACATTCGATGTGAATGTAACCTTGTTGTAATTCTTTAATTCCACTCTCAGTAAATTGCTTGGACTTCCGGTTTCCCACCAACCTCGAGGGTTTACACTTGTAAGAACACTTCCATTAAGGCAATAATTATTAAAAAGTGAGCTATCCCATGAGGCAGTAATGGGCCAATGTTTAGTATAAATGTCAATTGTAATAAGAGACAGCCAGGATCCGCATGAATTATTAACTATCTGTTTTTTTGTATGAAAAGTGCCAATAGTATAAAACTTATTTCTTTTCAACCATTCATTAGTAATTCTAACATCCAGAGATGAATCAAGGGGAACAGAAATAATATTAGTTTCGCCTAAAGCCGCATCAATAGAGTCGGTTCCATTATTATCATAGCCCAAAATAATTGTATCCTTATTCCCTATTGCATCCTGAAAATAAATTGGTAAGCTAAACTGCTGACTAAATATCATGGAAGCAAAGCTTAGAATTATTATAAGTAAAAAAAGGCGTTTCATTTTAATAATTTACTGTAAAAACTTATTATTATCCTATGTCAGATAAAGTTTTCAAAGAAATACAGGTATAAACCTTAAATGGCAAAATTAATTCTAAACTTCAAATTTAATAAATATTATTGACCTGAAATTAAATTAGTTTTGAACTATTTATTAATCAATCTCTAACCCTAATTGATTTTTTAAAGTGGACAGATTCGGGTTCTTTTCAACTAAACGGTTATACTTTTCAGTAGGTGTATACGGTTTATCAGAAGATGGAGCAATATTAACCGATGTATGAATATCAAGTTGGTAATTATTCAATTCTTTTCTGAGATAACCGAGTATCTCGTTTTTCTTTTCCCTGAATTCTTCTTCCTGTGCTGCATTATCGAGCATCAGTTCAATGATATAATTTTCCTTTAATGCAGGAGAATACTTAGTAAGTGTGACGTAAAATCCAGGATGAGCTTTGCTTATTTTTTCAGAATAATTATTCCATACTGTTAATAACTTTTCCTGAGAAAAATCAGAAACCTCTCCGGGAGTTTGAGTACTAATATCTTTTGTCCCCGGACCGGAATCTGTAGTTTGTTTTGGATTTATTGAGAATACCTTTGATTGGATTATTTCTGGTTGCTTGTTAGCAGGAGTTTGCTTAGCATTTCCTGTCGCCAGCTCATTACCGGTTGAAATCTGAGGTTTGATTTCAATTGGTTTTTGGGTTTTACTTTCTGATTTTTGAGTTACTGATAAAGAAGGGGATTGTTGATTGCTGACCGCTGGCTGCTGACTGCTGACCGCAGTTTGCTGTCTGACAGAACACATCTGCATAAGAGTCAATTCAAGTAGCAGTCTTTTATTATTGCTTGTTTTATAATTTATATCGCATTTATTAATAAGCTCGAGAGCTTTGAGCAGACATCCTGATTCACATTTTGCTGACTGGTCTTTATATTGTTGTTTCATACCGGGAGTAACTTCGAGCAGGTTGACAGTTACAGGGTCTCTGCAAACAAGAAGATTACGCAAATGCTCACCAAAACCTATAATGAAATGCTGACCGTCAAAGCCTTTATCAATAATTTCATCAATCAGAAGCAGACTGCTTGATGTATCTCCATTAAAAATAAAATCAGTCAGTTTGAAGAAATAATCATAATCAAGAACATTAAGATTGTCAAGAACATTCTGGTAAGTAAGAGTTTTACCTGAAAAGCTGACAAGCTGGTCGAATATTGTCAGTGCATCACGCATAGCTCCATCAGCCTTCTGTGCAATAATATGTATAGCATCTGAATCAACTTCAACATTCTCCTGCTTAGCAACAAAATTCAGATATTGAGCAATGTCGTCAACACTTATTCTTTTGAAATCATATATCTGGCATCTGGAAAGGATAGTAGGGATAATCTTATGTTTCTCTGTTGTAGCAAGTATAAATTTAGCATAAGGAGGCGGCTCCTCAAGGGTTTTAAGAAAGGCATTAAAAGCTGAAGCAGACAACATGTGAACTTCATCTATGATATAAATTTTATATTTGCCTACCTGCGGAGGAACTCTAACCTGGTCAACAAGACTGCGAATATCATCTACAGAATTGTTGGAAGCAGCATCAAGCTCATGTATATTAAAGGAAGCATATTCATTGAAAGACTTGCATGGTGGGCATTCACCGCAAGGTTCAAGGCTTTCGGATAGATTTTCACAGTTTATTGTTTTAGCAAGAATCCTAGCACAGGTTGTTTTACCAACTCCTCTTGGTCCGCAAAACAAAAACGCCTGTGCAATATGATTGTTCTTAATTGCATTTTTCAGTGTATTTGTTATGGAATCCTGTGCAATAACAGTATCAAAAGTTCTTGGTCTGTATTTTCTCGCTGAAACAACAAAATTATCCATCTTGCAATTTTAGATTTACGATTTACAAATTACGATTTTTTGTCAGTCGTAAGAAGTATATCGAGTGTGTTTTATTTTCAATTATAAAAAGCAAATATAAGCATTAATTAATTCTCAATTTTTAATTTTTAAGCACTTTATTTAAGTCCTCAATTGACATTGGTTTTGAGACTATAGTCAGGGATTTATCTACCAGGTATAAAGTAGGAGTGGCATAAACACAATAGTCTTTTACAGTTTTTCCATCCCATCCTTTGAGTTCACAACAATTTATCCATTTAGGCTGAAGCTTATTTACTGATTTTAACCAGTTATCTTTATTATCATCTACTGAAATAGAAAGGACTTCAAATTTCTTAACTTTCTGAGCATCGTAAATCTTTTTAATATCAGGCATAATAACTTCGCAATGAGGACACCAGCTTGCCCAGAATATAATTAAAACAAATTCTGATTTTATATCAGAAAGTCTTACTTCTTTGCCATCCATATCTTTTATAGCAATGTCAGGAACCTTCTTGCCTATTGAGAATTTCTTATACGACTCAATTTTAGTTTCAAGAACAGTTTTGCTTTCTTCATTCTGACAGAGCTCTTCCAGCGTGCTGTTATCAGCAATATAATTTCTTACTTTTTCAAACTCAAACCTTTCAAAACCTGTGATAAGATAATCAAGAACGAATTCATAAACTTTCTTATTTTTATTGGCAATTTTCATAATATGGTCAACAGCCCTTATAAAAGCTACCTCCTGTTTATCCCTGTCATTTTGTTTCTCACGGTAAAGTGTCAGATACCCGATAACCTTATTGGTTAAATAACTGCTGTTCATTAATAAGGTATCATTAAAATCAGTTTTATCAAAATAATGAAGCTTTAAATAATCATTTTTTTGCTCTTCGCTTAGCTTTGTATCTGTTTCAATATTCCTGTCCACTTTAACTATATGCGTAATAAAAGCATCAGGATATTTTGTTATAATATTGTCAACAAATTCAGTCTGCAGTGTTTGTATAGAATTAACTTTTGTTTCTATTGTTTTATAAAAATCATCAGTTTTAGGATAATTGGCAAGCAAATTATTAAGCAGTTCCAGCTTGGTTTTATTTTCGCCTTTCCTTTTCAGATAGTCAAAATACAGCATGTTTTCAGTAGATTTGACAACCCGCATGTCTTCAGAAGGGTTTTTAGCAGTTGTGTAAAATTCAATATCTTCCCTGTTGTAAAGAAAATCAAGTATGTTTTTCTTGCCGTTCTCAACTGAACGCTGATTCTTTTCAGAACTTTCAGTAAACAATCTGTATTGACCTACAGATGATTTTTTATTGAATTTGAATTGAAAACCACCTGTCATATCAGCTTTTGCAGAATCAATAAATTTATATTTCTCACCTGAAATAGTGGCAAGATATATTTTGCTGAAGGACAAATCCTTTAGCCCTGCCTTTAATACATACTCCTGGCTATAAGAAACTATAGGGAGTAACAGTAATAATTTTAATAAGAATTTCATAATTTAATTAATTGATAGTTTATAGTTAATTGTTCATTGCTCAGCCTCTCCGAATAAAGTTGCGGATGTAAATTTAGTAATTCTTACATTAACATAATCACCTGCCTTAAATTTTGATGCAGGAAATATCACAACTTTGTTTTGAGAATTTCTGCCTTTAAGATATTCAGCGGAGCGTTTTGAAACACCCTCAGCCAGCACTTCTGTTACTATCCCCATATCCTTTTTATTGCTTGCATAAGAAAGTTTCTGCTGCAATTTGATTATTTCATTAAGGCGTTTGGTTTTGACTTCATCCGGAATATCATCCTTGTATTTTGCAGAAGCCAAAGTCCCCGGACGTTCCGAATATTTGAACATATATGCATAATCATATCCTGCCCATTCTAAAAGTGAAAGTGTATCCTGATGGTCTTCCTCAGCTTCAGTGCAAAATCCTGTAATTATATCTGTTGAGACAGCACAATCAGGAATAATTTTTTTAATTGCAGAAATTCTTTCCATATATGCCTCGCGGGTATATTTCCGGTTCATCATTTTCAGTATTCTGCTGCTGCCGGATTGGAGAGGAAGATGAATGGCTCTGCAAATATTTTTATTGTCAGCAATTGTACGAAGCAATGCATCTGATATATCCTTAGGGTGTGAGGTCGCAAATCTTACTCTCAATAAAGGGCTTATATGTGCCACTTCTCTCAGGAGCGAAGTAAAATCCATATACTCCCTGCTCCCAACTCCTAACTCCCTGCTATAATTATATGAATTGACATTTTGACCGAGCAGGGTAACTTCTTTATAGCCCTTATCAAAAAGGTCTTTTGCCTCATTAATTATTGACTCGGGTTCGCGGCTTCTTTCCTTGCCGCGTGTATATGGTACTACACAGTATGAGCAGAAATTCTCGCAACCGCGCATTATTGATATAAAAGCTGATATACGGTTGTTTTGATAACGGAAAGGAGCTATATCCTCATAAGTCTCTTCAGAGTCCGGTAAATCCAAATTCTTGATACTTGATACTTGATACTTGATACTATTTATCAATTCCGGTAATTTCCTGTATGCATCCGGACCGGCAATTAAATCAACTATCTTTTCCTGCTCAAGCAATTGTTCTTTCAAACGCTCAGCCATGCAGCCAATTATACCGATAATAAGCCGGTTGTTCTTTTTTTTCAATGACTTCAGCTCAAGCAAACGCTTATGAACCCTTAGCTCGGCATTGTCTCTGACAGAGCAGGTATTTATAAGAATGACATCAGCATCTTTTTTATCAATCGTATAAGTGTATTCATCATCCTTTAGAATGGAGGCAACAATTTCACTGTCAGAAAAATTCATCTGGCAACCGAAAGTTTCAATATAAAAGTTTTTCCTGTCCTGCATTAAATACCTGTAATATTTTAGTTTGCAAAATTAAGAAAACGGAAGAATAATTAATTTATTAGTGAAAGAGAAAATTAGTTTATCAATTCAACACCCTCATTATCAGGGGTAGTAGAACCCATGCGAAAAGTGTGATAACAATAATGCTTATCAGGTTCATTACAAACCCTGCCTTCAGCATATCTTTAAACCTGATAAACCCGCTACCGAATACTATTGCATTTGGAGGAGTTCCTATTGGCATCATTGATGCGGCACTGGCAGCAAGTGTCATTGGTAAGCCAAGTAGCAAGGGGTCGAGATGCAATGCTTCCGCTAATGCAACTAATATGGGTGCCATCACTATAACCTGTGCAGTGTTGCTCATTAACTCACTTAGAAAAATAGAAATTACTACTATCAGCAGAACTAATGTAAAACCACCTGTTTGACTGAAACCCGCAAGCCAGTTTCCTATTTGTCCCATTACACCTGCTTTTTCCAGTGAACCGGCTAATGCAATGCCTCCTCCAAACAATAAGAGAATGCCCCATGCCATCTTAGAAGTGTCTTTCCATTCGAGCAGCATTTTTGCTTTGTCATTTTCCTTTTTACCACTTGGAATAGCAAATAAAGCCAGTGCTCCCATAACCGCAATCATGTTGTCATCAAACCTGATTACCTTAAGCTCATTGATAAGGTCTTTAGTTATCCAAAAAATGGCTGTAACAGAAAATACAATAAGTACCCTTTTTTCTGCAGATGACAATTTGCCTAGTGCTGTGAGCTCCCGTTGCATTAATAAATTTGTTTCCATGCTGCTTTTAATCCGGTTCGGAAATAGCCATTTAGTCATGACAAAATACAATGCTGCAAGTAATACAATTACAAGCGGTGTGCATAACATCATCCAGTCAAGAAACTGAACTGTATACCCGTATTTCTTCTCAATATAGCCAATAAAAGCCACGTTAGGAGGTGTGCCAATCGGTGTTGCCATTCCACCAATATTGCTTGCATAAGCAATCACAAGCATTAATACCAGGGAAAAATTTACCATGTCTTTGCCCGGCTTTTCGTGTTCTTTCATCACAGCAATAACACTAAGTGCTATAGGAAACATCATCATTGTAGTTGCTGTATTGCTAAGCCACATGCTCAGAAAACCAGTAGCAATAATAAACCCGAGAATAATCCTGTCTCCACTTGTACCGGTTCGCTTCACAATATGCAAAGCAATTCTCTTATGCAGATTCCATTTCTGTATGGCAAGACCTAACATAAATCCACCCATAAATAAAAAAATCACAGGGTTGCTGTAAGATTTAGAAACTTCTTCTATAGTGCTTATCTGAAGCAATGGGAGCAACACTAAAGGCAGCAATGCAACAGCAGCCATAGGCAAAGTTTCTGTTATCCACCAGGTAACCATAAGTATGGCAACAGCAACTGCTTTAGCTGCATCAGGCTTTAATGCAAAAGGATTAAAAGCTAATTCAGAAACTGCTAACACAATTCCCAGGGACAACAAAAGCCAGTATTGATTTGTTTTCAACCAATTTATCATAAAACAATTTTTTATTTCGTTTATTTAATTTTAAAAATTCAATCAATTAAATTCTTATTGCCAACTATAAATTAACACCTTGCCTTTCCGGTAACCTCTAATCTCAATAAAAACTTCAATACTCCATTAATTAGATTTAAATTTTTTGTTTACAAAAATAATTTAAAAAGCGAGAATTTTGATTCTTATAGTTTTATTAGCTGTTTTGACATAGTTTAATCATCTAAAGCAGATTTCTTTCATATGGTTTTAAAATATGATTTGCATATTTTCTGTTATACATATAATAGAGTAAAAAATTAAAAAGTTGGATTATAAAAAATTTATTGTTTTAATTTGCAAAATATTTAAAAAGAAAATTAATTGAAATAAGAGATGGCGAAAAATCTTGTAATTGTTGAATCACCTGCTAAAGCAAAGACAATAGAAAAGTTTTTAGGCACAGACTACATCGTAAAATCAAGCTTTGGTCATGTCAGAGACCTGCCAAAAAGTTTACTGGGAATAGAAATTACAAATAATTTCAACCCTTCTTATGAAATAATGCCTGACAAGATAAAAGTCATAAATGACCTGAAGAAATCAGCAAAAGGATGTGATACAATATGGCTTGCAACTGACGAGGACCGTGAAGGGGAAGCTATCGCATGGCATCTTTTTGAAGCAATGAATCTTAAAAAAGCTGATGTAAAAAGAATCGTATTTCATGAAATAACCAAAAGTGCGATATTAGACGCTATTGAAAATCCGAGGAATATAGATGAAAACCTTGTAAATGCCCAGCAGGCAAGAAGAGTATTGGACCGTCTTGTTGGTTTTGAAATATCGCCTATCCTGTGGAAAAAAATAAAACCATCCCTGTCAGCCGGTAGAGTTCAATCAGTTGCAGTTAGATTAATAGTTGAAAGAGAAAAAGAAATTAATTCTTTTACAAGTGTTGCAACATATAAAATTACTGCAAAATTCATCTTCAAAAAAGATGATAATCAATATACAATTCTTTCTGAACTGAATAAAAGATTCAATCAAAAGGAGGAAGCACTTGCATTTTTAAATAAATGCATTGGAGCTGAATATAAAATAAGTGATATTGAAACTAAACCTTCAAAAAAATCTCCTTCTCCTCCATTTACAACTTCTACTTTACAGCAGGAAGCCAGCAGAAAACTCGGCTTCTCCGTTGCCAGAACTATGGTTATTGCCCAGCAGCTTTATGAGTCCGGAAAAATAACATACATGAGAACTGACTCTGTCAATTTATCACAATTAGCTTTATCTAAAGCAAAAGAAACGATTACCAAGCTTTATGGTAAAGATTATGTAAAAACAAGGCAATTTACAACCAAAAGCAAAGGAGCGCAGGAAGCCCACGAAGCTATTAGACCGACTTATATTGAAAATCAAACTATCGAAGGTGATTCAGCAGGTAAAAGACTCTATGACCTTATATGGAAACGAACAATTGCTTCTCAAATGAGCGAGGCTTTGCTTGAAAAAACTAATGTTACAATAGATATTTCATCTACTAAGGAGAAGTTTGTTTCAAAAGGAGAAGTCATTAAGTTTGATGGATTTCTTAAAGTTTATTTTGAATCAACAGATAGCGAGGACGAAGAAAGCCAGGAAGGTTTATTACCTCCTCTTTCTATCGGGAATAAACTGAATCCTGAAGAATTACTTGCACAGGAAAGATTCACACTGAATCCTCCTAGATATACTGAAGCCAGCTTAGTTAAGAAGCTTGAGGAATTGGGTATCGGAAGACCATCTACCTATGCACCTACAATTTCAACCATACAGAAAAGAGGTTATGTTGTAAATGAAAGCAGGGAAGGAATTATAAGAAAATACAACTTATTGACCCTTAAAAATGATAAAATAAAAGATGATGTAAAAACAGAAACTACCGGAGCTGAAAAATCAAAATTATTCCCTACAGATATTGGTGTTATAGTAAATGACTTTTTGGTTCAGTATTTTGAAACCATTCTTGATTATAATTTCACAGCAAATGTGGAACTGGAGTTTGATGAAATTGCTGACGGAAAGATAGAGTGGAATAAAATGATAAAAGAATTTTATTCGCTTTTTCACAGGCAGGTAGTTATAACACTTGAAACTTCAGAGAGAGTCAGTGGAGAAAGACTGCTTGGAACTGACCCGAAAAGCGGTAATAATGTTTATGTTCGAATTGGAAGATTCGGTCCAATGGTACAGATAGGTGAAAGCAAAACTGAAGAAAAACCAAAATTCGCGTCCCTGTTAAAAGGACAAAGCATTGAAAGAATAACTCTTCAGGAAGCTCTCGACCTGTTTAACCTGCCGCGTATTGTAGGAACTTACGAAAATGAAGATGTTACTGTAGCTATCGGGAGATTTGGTCCCTATGTTAAACATAAATCTGCTTTCTTTTCTTTATCAAAAGATGATAATCCTTTAACAATAAGTATTGAAAGAGCAATAGAGGTGATTGAGCAGAAAAAGAAAAAAGACCTTGAAAAAGTAATAAAAGAATTCCCCGAAAATAAAGATGTGAAAGTGTTAAAAGGCAGATGGGGTGCTTATATTGCAATAGAAAAGAAAAATTATAAAATACCAAAAGGCACTCTGCCTGAAAAGCTTAGTTTGGAAGATTGCCTGCAAATAGCTGCTGAAGCTGATAAAAATGGAAAGAAATAAGTAGTAAGTAGTAAGTAATAAGTATAATAGAAAATCTAATTTTTAATGTCTAACATCTAAAATCTAAAATCTAAAATCTATAAGTATGGATATTGCTATATATTTTGAACCTGTAGATCTGGCTGAACTCAAAACAGAAGAAGAGTTCAAGATAAAAAGAATCGGGGATCTGATTAAAATATATAGCGAGGAAAAAACTTTTCCGGATTTAGAGGGAACAGATATTGCCATTATAGGTGTTAAGGAAGACAGGAGAAGCTTTAGGAATGAAGGGTGCATGTCAGCGCCTGATTTTGTCAGAAAATATTTTTACAGTCTTTTTCCGGTCAACGATTCTATCAGGATAGCAGATTTGGGTAACATTAAAAGAGGCTTTGAAATTGAAGACACATATTTTGCTGTTAAAACCGTTGTAGCAGAATTAATACAAAACAAAATAGTCCCAATTATTATTGGCGGCGGACAGGATCTGTCCTTTGCTAATTACAAGGCATACGAAAGCATGGGGCAAATAATAAATATAGCCCAGGTAGATTCAAGTTTTGACCTGGGAGAAACAGAAGACGAAAATAATTCACGTTCTTATCTGAGCAAAATCATAACTCATCAACCGAATTACCTTTTTAATTTCACTAATATTGGATACCAGTCATATTATGTTGACCAGGATGCAGTAGATTTGATGAAAAATCTGTTTTTTGATACTTACAGATTAGGTGTTGTTAGAGCAGATATGGAAGAGGTGGAGCCAATTGTCAGGAACGCAGATATGCTTACGTTTGACATATCCTCAATAAGGCAGTCAGATGCTCCCGGAAACAATAATGCAACTCCCAATGGTTTTTACGGAGAAGAAGCCTGCCAGATAGTAAGGTATGCAGGATTGAGCGATAAGCTGACATCAATAGGATTTTATGAAATCAATCCGAAAAAGGATGTTAATAATCAGACATCTCAACTTACTGCACAGATGATATGGTATTTTACAGAAGGTTTTTATAACAGGAAAAAGGATTTCCCTTATAAAGAAAAAGGTGATTATATAAAATACCTTGTGACAATGAAGAAAGAAGCGCATGAAATAGTATTTTACAAAAGCAAGAAAAGCGACAGGTGGTGGATGGAAGTCCCTTGCCCGATGAACTTAAAGGTAAAATACGAACGCCATTATCTTGTCCCCTGTTCAATCAAGGATTATGAAACAGCCTGCCGCGATGATGTGCCTGACAGATGGTGGCAGGTGTACCAGAAAATCATGTAATATAAAAGAAAAGACCTCGCAGGTTTACAAAACCTGCGAGGTCTTTAATAATTCTCCCTACTCCCAACTACGAACTAATAATTAAATATCTCCTCTAAGGTCAATTCTTTCACCTCACCAAGGTTCTCCAGCACTTTCTTGTCAACCATATTACGGTTAGCTATCACAAGGTAAGTATATTTCTTGCCTTTAATATGTTTTGTGAAGAAGTTATTCAGGTCATCCATCGTCATAGCCGGCACTTTTTCATAAACATCCTTGCGATAATCATAATTTATACCTCTGTCAAGATTCGACTGATATGTCCAGAAAATATTAGACTTTGTAATTCTTTCGCTTTCTATTTTCTTCATAATAGCCTGTTTCGAAAGGTCGAAATTCTTCTGAGCTCTCGGCATATTATTCATAATCTCAAGCATAGCTTCAGTTGCAATGCTTAATTTATCAGGCTGCGTGCCGACATAAGCAAAAGTATAGTTATGCTTGTCAGGCTTGCCGGGAACAGAGTAGGTTGCATATGCCGAGTAAGCTAATCCCTTTGCTTCGCGGATTTCCTGGAATACTATAGAAGCCATGCTGCCGCCAAAATACTCATTAAACAAGCGTGAAGATGGTAATAATTGCCTGTCAAACATTTGGTCTTGCGATAACATCACGAGGTTAGACTGAACCATGTCATAATTAACAAAGTAAACAATATTCTTAACTGTAGCTAATTCAGGATATTTCACAGGAGCCGGAATAGCTTTCAGGTTTGCAGGTATATTATGAGAATTTTCAACAAGCGATTGTATTTTATCCATGTCATTCTGACCATAATAAAATACACTGTGCTTAAAGCCGTATATCTGTTTAACAAGATTTGTCAGCTCTTCAGGTTTTATATTTTTCAGCTCATCCATGCTGTAAATATTGGTGAATTCTGAGTTCTTGCCGTATTTAGCATAGCTGTACATTCCGTCCCAGAGAATAGACTCCTTGTTGAGCTTGGCGTCTGTCCGCTCTTTTGCTATCCCGTCTATGTAATCAGTATATATCTTCTGTTCAGCTTTTGCATGAGCAAGTATATGCTCAAGCAGTTCCATGCCCTTTTCAAGACTTTTCTCAAGACCTGAAATATATACATAAGAACGGTCATTGCCTGTGGAAACCCCAAAATCAACGCCAATCTTGTAGAATTCCTGCTTCAACTGCGCAGGTGTGTACTTATCTGTTCCAATGTAAGGCAGGTAATTGACAGCAATAGGAAGCATTTTATTATTGTCTTTCCCCATGTCAATGATATAAACAAGGGTGAATAGCTCATTTGTATTATTCTTTATGTAAGACAATTCAATACCTTTATTGGTTTTTACTTTCGAAATTTCCTTCTCAAAATCGACAAACACAGGCTTTATATTTTCAACCTTCATTTTCTTGAAATCAGCGCGGAATGTTGATTCTGCTTCACGGTTAATATTCAAAGGAGTGATTTTAGGTTTTTCTACCTTTACAACATTTTCATCCTTCCCTGTCTTTTTATAAACCACAACATAATTATCCCCATAGTTTTTCTTTGCAAAATCCACAAGCTGCTCTTTGGTTATTTTTTCAAGCTGGTCAATAGAATTGATACGCTCAGCCCATTCAACATTATTTGCAAAAGCTTCTACATAAGCATTTGCCCTGCCCCTGTTGCTTTCAAAAGAACGTATTGTTGACAAACGCATGTCATTTATAACTGCCTTTAACAGCCAGTCATCAAACTCACCTTTCTTGATTTTTTCTACTTCTCCAAGCAGAAGGTCTTTCACCTGCTCAAGCGTCTGGCCTTTGCGCGGATTACCCCATAAACCATGATAACCGTAGTCATGCATGAAATCACTAAAAGAACCTGAGCTTAACACTTTCTGCTTCTGATTCAGGTCAAGGTCTATCAAACCCGCAGTGCCATTGCTGAGAATAGAATTTATCAAAGTCACATATTTCTCATCTTCCGATTTCTTACCATTAAACCTGTATGCCATATATAGGAATTCTGCATCAGGTCCCAATACGGTTTTCTCTTCATGCCTGGCAATTGGCACCTCTTTCGGAAGATTTAAATTTGGAAGATTGTTATTAGACTCAAATTTTCCCCAGTAATTATCTATTGATTTTATTGCATTTTCATAATCCAGGTCACCTGACAGGCAGATAGCCATATTATTCGGACGGTAATAAGTATGCCAGTAATTCAT
>CAZMDE010000012.1:0-8085 GCA_964564355.1 uncultured Bacteroidales bacterium
TGCAGCCTAAACAAAAAAAATTCTGAAAAATAAATTTATAAAGCTTCTAAAACCTTTTCAAGCTTTATACCACGTGAGCCTTTAATGAGAATGGTTTTTGATATTTGAGGATTTGCTTTTAACCAAGCTGAAGCCTCCTCAGAATTTTCAAAAGCAGCAAAACCATCGTTTACAGCAGAAAATTCAGGACCAATAAGTATTATACTTTCAAAATTCTGCTTTTTCAGAAGATTAATAATTTTTTCATGTTCAATTGCTGCTTCTTTCCCTAGCTCAAACATATCGCCAATTAAAGCAATTTTATTAGTAAAATTTAAAGAAGCAAAATTATTAATGGCAGCTTCCATGCTTGAGGGGTTTGCATTGTAAGCATCCATAATTATTTTATTCTTATCTGTTTCTATGAATTGGGAGCGATAGCCAGCAGGGATATAATTTTCAATAGCAGATTTTATGTCTTTTACAGGCACTCCGAAATAATTACCTATACAAGCTGCTGCTAATATATTCTCAAAATTATATTCTCCAATGAAATGTGTTCTAAGAATTTTAAAAGCAGAATGCTGAACTTTAAATTTTAAATTAAGAAAGGGATTACTCTCAAGGGTCTTTCCATAAAACTGGCAGTACTTGTCAGTACCATAAAAGATTCTTTCAATATCCTCTGACAATTGTGTAAGGAGAGTATCGTCTTTGTTTACAAATACAACACCATTAATTCTCCTGACATATTCATAAAGGGCATTTTTAGTTTCAATAATATTATCAAAAGAGCCAAAACCTTCCAAGTGAGCTTTACCTATATTTGTGATAATCCCATGATTAGGTTTAGCTATCTCACATAACTGGGCAATTTCTCCGGGGTGGTTGGCGCCCATTTCAATTATGGCAATTTCAGTATTTTTACTGCATGACAATACAGTTAAAGGAACGCCGATATGATTATTAAAATTACCAGCAGTGGAAATGGTTTTGTATTTTTTATTCAGAATTGTAAATATTAATTCTTTAGTAGTAGTTTTTCCGTTAGTACCAGTTATCCCTACAACAGGTATATCTAATTGTTTTCTATGATATATTGCTAGGTTTTGGAGCATTTGAAAAACATCCTCAACTAATATATATTTTTCCTCCCTACAAAACTCCGGTTCATCAACAACTGCAAAAGCAGCACCCTTAGCTAAAGCTTCAGCAGCAAACTTATTACCATTAAAATTATCTCCCTTTAAACTGAAAAAAATTGACTGCTCTTTAATAGAACGAGTATCCGTGCTTACAGCCGGAAATTTGAGGTACAGATTATATAAATCTTCTACTGAGGTTATCATTTTATAAGCGAATAATAAAAAACCCCATCACTTAAGAAAAGTATATGGGGTTTTAACCTTTATATTAATATTATCAATTACTTACCACCTTTACCTATAGGGCTTCCCACACGTGTCATAGCACAGCGAAAACCAATATATGCTGTAGCCTGAGTTTTGTCGAGGAATCTTCTTGTACCCGGGCTAAGCCAATATGACAAATCTCTCCATGAAGCACCTTTATAAATCATAGCGTCATTATTAACTAATGAGCCAATTTGTTTGCTTGTAGGATCAGATGTATACATAAGATTTTGGTCAGTTCTAACTTTACTTTGGTCACCATAATAAATACTTGATTCGAGGTCACCATCAAGATAATTTCTATTATCAGCGTATCTATAATTTCTTCTGTTAAGATTATCCTCAACTCTAACAGTGTCCCAAATAATTCTTCCAAGACTATCTTTTTCTTCAATATTTCCTTCAGCATCTCTTCTCTGGGTTTTGAAAACATTACCCCTGAAAGGTCTAAAATCTGATACGTCTTCAGGAGATAAAGGTCTATAAACGTCCATAACCCATTCACTTACATTTCCACCCATGCCGTAAAGTCCATAGTCATTAGGCCAAAATGAGAATACAGGTGTAGTAACATCACCTGCATCATTTAAGTTACCAGCAACACCCATATAATCTCCCCTACCACGTTTGAAGTTGGCAACAAAATCACCAAGATTATTTTTAGCATCAGTTCTTAAAACATGTCCGTTCCAAGGATATAATCTTCTTTCAATAACTCTTTCATATAGGGTATTTCCAATTAAGCCAAGAGCAGCAAATTCCCATTCAGCTTCGGTGGGCAGACGAAAATTTGGCAGGAGAATACCATCCTCCATACGGACCTTTCGTGAACCGGTACTTGTAGGATTTATATCAACGAGGTCGTTTTTAATCATGCCCTCATATTGTCCAGCTAAGTAAGCGTCTGTGTTAAAGTTTTCTTCATTAGTCTGATTAGGGTCAATTTTTAAAACCCCCTCACGAATAAGAATATATTCATTAACCCTATCGGTACGCCATGAACAATAATTTGTTGCATTTGTCCAATTTACACCAACCACAGGATACTCGCGATAAGCTGGATGTCTCAAATAATAATTAACGTATGGTTCATTAAAAGCTAACTTTTCACGCCAAACTAAAGTATCCGGCAAAGCTCTTTTATAAACTTCAGGATAATCTGTACCGAAGACTCGGTGCAGCCAGTATAAATACTCCAGATAATCAAGATTACGTATTTCTGTCTGGTCCAGATAAAAAGAAGAGACAGTTACTCTGCGAGGTATATTTTCCCAAGAATATTGAAGGTCTTCCTCAGTTCTACCCATAATAAAAGTTCCGCCCTGGACAAGTAATAGTCCAGGTCCAGTTTCCTGTTCGATAAAAGGCTGAACTTCAAAACCTCCATTTTTAGGATTATTGTATTCCCATTTTGTAGTGAGAGATTGTTCTCTCTTACAAGAAGTGAACATAAATAGAATAATACATACAGAAGTAAACACTAAACTAATTTTTCTATGCTTATTCATAATATTAAATATTAAATTCTTCATATAAAGTTAAAAAGAAGGACAATTAATAACTTTTACCTTTTTCTTTTTAGGTGGGCAGTTAAATAAAAATGCAAAAGAAATTTCATGTGCCCCCCCGGCTGCAAGAGTTAATTTTGAAACAGTAATATCATAACTATATCCAAATCTCAACATTCCTGTTTGTAAACCAGCTAAAACTATGACAGCATCACCGAGAGGATTAACGCCAAGACTTTGACGGTACCATAATCCACCAACAAAAGGATATTTATTAAAATACATCCCAATATTAATTTCTTCAAAATCCTGTTGTTTAAGAAATAATATATTAGGAGAGATAGTAGAAGGTTGAGCATCACGGTTAATTCCATTATTTCTGCTTCCCAAAGGAATTACAAATCCTGCATGAGCTGTATATTTACGAGGATAATTGCTTGTACTATAAAACCCCACATTTGGTTCAGTGAGATGATTTACAGCAAATCCAAAATAGTATTTGTCACTATACCCAAGAATTCCGGCAGAAAAATCTACAGAACTTTTTGAAAGTTTAGCTGGTCGTTCTTCCTGAGTAGGAAGAACAAATCCTAATGACGGGACAATTTGGTCTCCAAAAGTAAGCTTATCCCAATCCAGCTTATTCTGAAAATAAGAAGCCTGAAATCCTGCTTTAATAGAAAAGTTCTCATTTACTTCCAGATTGTAAGCATAAAGTGCATTAATAGTTGTCGTAGTTAAAATACTACCCCCCTCATTATCATTATTAATTAAAAGCCCCAAGCCTCCCTGTATAGCATCAAAATACTGGTCATAAGAAGCATTATAAGTAACAAACCCGGGTATTGAAGGCCATTGATTTCTATAATTTAATATCAATCTGGGGCAAATATTGCTACCTGCAAATGCAGGATTCAGATATAAAGGATTAGCATAAAACTGGCTAAAATGCGGGTCTATCTGACTATAAGTGTTTGAACCTAACACCAGAATAAAAATTACTGTGTATATTTTTTTTAGATTCATTAATATTAAATTAATGAGCAAAATTAAAAATTACTTTCATTTATAGTAGAACAAAATTACTTATATTTTTTTATTATGCTCAAATTTATAAAAATAATAAACAAAATTTTAATTCGTTTCTATAAACTACTAATAATTTGAAAACGTAGGTTATAAATATTAAATTGCACTAACCTCTAAACATTTATACTTTATTTTACATATAAAGTTACAAAATTATAAAAGTTTTTAAGACTTTTATACAATAAAATATTATTATTGTCATTTGAATAACAAATGAACCTGTTAACTAATGAAACAATTTTGCATGGGCAACAAAATTATATTCATCATATCTTTTTTATTATTTTACATTATTTCTAATCAACCTTTCATTCTTAATGCTCAGAATATTAACAAGAGCAGGGATATAAGGGAGAAGAGAGAAATTAGATGGAAAACAATAGAATCTTTAAATAATTCACATAAAAGGATTTTTTATTTTGATGGGGCTATATTCGAGGATTCAAATTTACCTTTCTACTATGAAAGAATTAAAATACAGACGAAAGATGACAGGCAACAGCCCCCAGATATAAGGATAGAAAATCCTATTTTTGATGAAATTACAAATGAGGAGCTCGAATTTCTATCTGATTCATTGGATATAAACAATGAAATTCATATAAAAAGTGAAATAAAAACCAGTCAGAAAATAGGCTATTTATGTATAAATTTTATTCCTTTAAAAAGGAACAAATATACAGGCAGATTTGAAAAATTAACATCTTTTGAATTAGTAATAAAAGACTCTGATAAAAATCAGCTATCAACTGTCAGCTATCGAAAAACAACAAAATCAAAATCCAATGGAAGGACTTACGCCTCTCATTCAGTTTTATCAAAAGGGACCTGGTTTAAAATTGGAGTAACCAACACAGGTATACAGAGAATAACTTATCAAGATTTAATAAATGCAGGTGTAAATATTAATTCATTAAACCCAAAAAACATCAGGATATATGGTAATGGAGGAGGTATACTTCCGGAAAAAAATTCTGATTTCAGGTATGATGACCTTGTTGAAAATCCTGTTTCAGTTGTGGGTGAAGAGGATGGAAATTTTGGAATAAATGATTATATAATTTTTTATGGAAGGGGTCAAAATATATGGAAATATGATAGTATTGCTAAGAAATTCTTTCATAGTGTCAATATTTATTCAGATATAAATTATTATTTTCTAAATACAGACCTTGGACCGGGAAAAAGAGTTCAAACAGAGAATTCAACTACCTTGCCCGCAACATTGTCCATTAATAAATTTAACGACTATGCCTATCATGAAAAAGACTTACTTAGTTTAATAAAATCCGGTAGTCAATGGTACGGAGAAGTTTTTGATATACAAACATCATATGATTTTTCTTTCAATTTCCCTGATATAGATAATCAATCTCCAGTTACTCTCAGGACATATCTGGCAGCTCGTTCAGAGGTTCAGAGTTCTTTTTTCATTAATGCCGACGATAACATATACAAAATAAACATGTCATTAACAGATTTTGGATACAATAATGGGCCTTATGCTGATACATCTGTTGATGAATTTAATTATAAACCGAAGGGTTCCAGTATAAATTTAAACCTTTCTTATAATAAACCCCAATCGTCCTCTCTGGGCTGGTTGAATTACATAGAGCTCAATGTTGTTAGATATTTAAATTTCAACAACTCCCAACTTATGTTCAGAAGTATTAATTCAACAGGGAAGGGAGCTATAAGCGAATTTTCTTTAAGCAATTCAAACTCAAGAGTAAAAATTTGGAACATAACGGACCCAGTTAATGTTTTCTCAGTAGAAACAACTTTAAACGGGAGTATTTTAACTTTCAGATTACCAACAGAAACTTTAAAAGAGTTTATAGCATTTAATGATAACTCTTATTTTAGCCCAAAAATTATTGGCAATATTTCTAATCAGGACTTACATGGAGTTGGTCAGGTTGATATGCTCATCGTTACACATCCAGATTTTTATGACCAGGCGCAAAGAATTGCTTCACTTCATAAAAACACAGATAAATTATCAGTTTTAATAACCACACCTGAACTTATTTATAATGAATTTTCATCCGGCTCTCAGGATATAATTGCAATAAGGGATTTATTAAAAATGTTTTATGATAGAGCAGATACTTCGAATAGTGACGATATAAACAGTTTGCCTAAATATCTCCTTCTTTTTGGTGATGCATCATATGATTATAAAAACAGGGTGCCTCAAAACACTAACTTTGTTCCTACATACGAATCTCCTAATTCTCTGGATCCTACTAATTCCTACCTGACTGATGATTACTTCGGGCTTTTAGATAATAATGAAGGGTACTATGCAAATGGGGATCTAATCGGTGATCTTGATATTGGCATCGGACGTTTCCCTGTAAAAAACAAAGAAGAAGCAAAAAATGTAGTGGATAAAATAGTAAGGTATGTTTCTCAAAAAAATCTTGCTCCTGGAAATATTGACCCTAATACCGGAAGAAATGCTATTTCAAATTTTGCTGACTGGAAGAATACGGTTTGTTTTGTTGCAGATGATAAAGATTATAATTTACATTTAAATCAAGCTCAAACTCTTGCTCAAAAAGTTACATCTAAATATAAACAGTATAATGTAGATAAAATTTACATAGATGCTTATAAGGAAATTTCTACTCCCGGCGGTCAGCGTTATCCTGACGCTACAACAGCTATCAATAAACGTACAGATAATGGTGCATTTTTAATCAATTATACAGGACATGGCGGACAATTGGGCTGGGCTCATGAACGTATTATCGAAATAACAGATATTAACAATTGGAACAATAAATACAATATGCCCATATTTATGACAGCAACCTGTGAGTTCGGGCCTTTCGACGATCCTTCTTATACTGCTGCCGGAGATCTGGTATTTATTAATCCTAATGGTGGAGGAATAGCCTTGTTCACTACAACGCGTCTTGCCTGGTCAAATACTAATGCTGCTTTAAATCATAGTTTTATAAATTTTGTGTTTAACAAAATTGATGGTAAATACCCTCGTTTGGGAGACATTATTCGTCAATCTAAAGTCGATAATAATTCTAATTCTGAGATTCTTAATTTTGTACTACTTGGCGATCCTGCTCTCACTCTTTCTTACCCTAAATATAAAGTTGTTACTGATTCTATTTTAAAATCCAAAATCGTAAATCTGAAATCAAATGACACATTGAAAGCCTTTTCTCAAGTAACAGTTTATGGTTCAATTACTGATGATAATAATAATAAAATTAAAACATTTAATGGTTCTTTGTATCCCACTGTATTCGATAAGCCAGATAGTGTTTCTACTTTAAGCAATGATGGCTCTATTAGCCCAAAGTTAACTTTTACCATTCAGAAAAGCATTCTGTATAAAGGAATGGCTTCAATTGATAGCGGATATTTCAAGTTTACTTTTATCGTTCCAAAAGATATTAAATATCGTTTCGATGCAGGCAAAATTTCTTACTATGCTGTCAGTGATTCTTTAGATAAAAAAGGTAATATAATCCCGGTAACTGATGCTACTGGTTATAATCAAGACCTTATAATTGGAGGTTCTGAAGATTCTGTAATAACCCTTAACACAGGTCCTCATATCAGGCTTTACATTGATACTACAACATTTGTATCCGGTGGCAACACAGACACCAATCCGCTTTTATTAGCTGCACTATCCGATAATTACGGTATCAATACTACTGGAAATTCCATTGGTCATGATATAACTGCTGTCCTGGATGGCAATACAGAGAGCACTATTGTTTTAAACGATTACTATCAGTCTGACCTCAATTCCTATAAATCAGGGTCTATTAAGTATAAATTTTCCAATCTTTCTCCAGGCTTACACTCCTTAAAATTTAAAGCCTGGAATATTTTTAATATTTCTTCAGAGGCTGAAATAAAATTTTACGTTGTAAAAGGATATGAAATTTACAACTTCCCTAATCCATTTTCCCCCCGTTCTGTATCTAATCAGGATTTATTTGCTACTAACTTCTGCTTCCAGCATAATTACTCTTTAACGGATATTAATATTCGCCTCCAGATTTCAATATTTGATATTACCGGTAAACTATTTTGTGCTTTAGACAAAACTGTTA
>CAZMDE010000012.1:8095-17053 GCA_964564355.1 uncultured Bacteroidales bacterium
GCTTATGATTATGTGCACAATGTTTACAGGTCTGCTTATTCATGGGATGGCAAGAATGAAAATAATTGTATTATTAAACCCGGCATATATATTTATAAATTAAACGCAACAAACACGCAGGGCTTAAATATAAATGGTTATGGAAAGCTTAAGGTTTTGTAAATGTTTGTATTTTTATTAAAATTGCTATCTCAGTTATCAGGGATTTAAATTTAAATCTAACTTTGCAACTTATTTTCATTTTATTGCGTTTAAATATTTATTTTGTTGATTTACAATAAACACTTATAATAAATAAATTCCTATATCGTTTAATTGGTCTAAATTTTATTTAATGAAAAAGAAAATTGCAAGTTCATTCTCTATTAATCATTCACTATTATCTATTATTATCTGTTTTGTATTTGCATATAATTTGTCTAATGCACAAACCCCAAGTAACCAAATACTTTATGATCCAAACACGACATTGAACACGGTTACAACTGCTGTGCCGTTTTTAATGATTGCTCCTGATTCCAGGGCAGCAGGTATGGGAGATATTGGTGTTGCTTCTACTCCGGATGTTAATTCCATGCATTGGAATCCTGCTAAGTATGCTTTCATTGAAAATGATTTGGGTGTTTCTATGTCTTACAGCCCTTGGCTCCGTTCTTTGGTTAATGACATGAGTTTAGCTTATCTTTCAGGGTATAAAAAAATTGGAGAAGATCAGGTAATAGCTGCATCCTTAAGATTCTTTTCTTTAGGAGAAATTACATTTACTAATATGAATGGTGATGTCACCGGACAAGCCAAACCAAATGAAATGTCATTTGATCTTGCTTATTCAAGAAAATTAGCACCCAATTTTTCAGGAGGAGTTGCTTTACGTTTTATTCGCTCAAATTTAACTGATGGTGTATTTCTGTCTGGCAGTAGTTTAGCAACACATCCAGGGTACTCTGTAGCAACAGATATTTCTGTCTATTACAGAAAAAAGTTTAATATGGGTAAAGGCCAGGACAATACTATGTTTGCTTTTGGAGCAAATATTTCTAACATTGGTGCTAAAATTTCCTATACTGAAAATTTAGACAGGGATTTTATTCCCACAAATTTAAGAATTGGACCTTCGTTAACATTAAACCTTGACCAGTATAATACTTTATCATTTGAAATCAATGCTAATAAACTGATGGTTCCAACCCCTCCTATATATAAAATTGGAACAGACACAATTCTTAAAGGTAAAAACCCTAATGTTTCAATTGTTGAAGGTATTTTTCAATCTTTTTCTGACGCTCCCGGGGGATTTAAAGAAGAAATTAAAGAAATATCATATGCCACAGGAATTGAATACGTTTACGACAAACAGTTTGCAATAAGAGGGGGCTATTTTTACGAATATCCAACAAAAGGGAATAGAAAATATTTTACAATTGGCATTGGACTTAGATACAGCGTTTTTAGTTTAGATTTATCCTATTTGATTCCTCAGGAACAAAGAAATCCTCTTGAAAACACTCTAAGGTTCACTTTAGTTTTTAATTTTACTGCTTTAAAGAATCAACCTGTAAACGAACCAAAATAGATTCTAAGATTGAAAGATTATCAGATAAAAAAAACTAACAAATCTTATGAATCATAATAATCCTCCTCTTATGTAAATTTCAGATTGCACATCATAAAACTTATTAATAAAAGTAGTTTTATTATTACTGAGATTTGTCAATTCTCCGGTTATAAAATTAAGTCTGATAATATTTCCATCATTTAATTCTAATGCAGATATATGTTCCGGTTTGTATGTTAATATTGGCAGAGCTGCATTTATAGCATTTCTCTCATAAATAGATCCGAAAGATTCAGCAAGAATACATTGTATTCCCAAAGAAAGGAAGCAATCAACAGCCTGTTGACGGGAACTGCCTGCACCAAAGTTTTTTGAAGTTATCAGGATATCTCCAGCTTTGGCTTTTTTAGCAAAATCTTCAAAACCTTTAAGATTATCAAAAGTGTACTGCCCCATTTCCTTAATATCTGTAATTGTCAGGTAACGGTTATGAAAAATCATATCTGTATCAATATCATCTATATTTATAAACCAAACTCTTCCTTCGACAATAGTTGATTTGGTAATTTGGTGACTTGGTAATTTGGTAATTACAGAATCCTTACTGTTGATTTCTTGTTTCTGGCTACTGGCAGGAAAATCCTTACCCCGAACTCCAAACTCCGAACTCCGAACTATTTCAGGAGTAGTAATATATCCTGCAACTGCTGAAGCAGCGACAATTTGAGGAGAAGCCAGATAAACATAACCTTTCCCCTGCTTTCCGGAGAAATTTCTGTTACCAGTGCTGATAGTAACTTCTTCAGGACCATTCTGCCCTACCTGTCCAGCTGCACAGCCTGCGCATCCGGCATTTGAGACAAGAGCTCCGGCATCTTTAAATATCTTAATCAACCCTTCATCAAGAGATTGTTTCCATATTTCGTCAGTAGCAGGAACTATTTTTAAAACAACACCATTTGCTACTTTTCTGTTTTTTAAAATCTCTGCTGCAACCCTTAAGTCCTCCATCCTTCCATTTGTGCAGCTACCTATAAATGCTGAATCTATCTTTGTATTTAATACTTTATCTACATCAATATCATCATGTGGATGTCCTGGCTTGGCAACCATCATAACAAACTTACTTATATCAATATCTTTTATTTCAGTATACTTAGCGTCAGTATCTGCCTTAATTATCTCATATTTTTTTCCTGTTTTATTATAAAGTTCACCAATTATTTCTGCTGTAGGAGTAAAGAAAAGTATGATAGCACCCATTTCAGTTGCCATAGAAGCAATTGTAATTCTTTCATCCAATGTTAATTTATCAATTGCCTCACCATAAAGTTCAACAGAATAGCCTAAAAGCTTGTTAGCACCAAAAATAGACAGAAGGTTTAGCGCAATATCTTTAGCTGAAACATTAGCAGGTTTTTTACCAACAAAATTAAGTTTAACAGATTCGGGGACTTTAAACCATACTGCGCCTTTAGCCCATGTAGCAGCTATATCCTGGTCTCCCATACCCTGCCCGAAACAACCTATAGCTCCCATAATATTTGCATGAGAATCGGTTGAAACAAAAGTGCTTCCTGGGTAAGCAAGACCACTATCAATTGCTATATGCGTTCCGACGCCGTAATTAATATCATATATTTTTATGTTATTTTCACGAGCATAAAGCCTACAGTAATGCTGATTAGCAGCATATTTCTGATCTGAGCCTCCCGGGTTGCAATCAAACGTAAAAAATGTCTTTGCAGGGTCTGCAATTTTCAGATTATTATCAATAAGATTTTTGACAACATTTGCACCACCAAAATCCCTGGCTGCTCGTGTGTCTATATGTACATCAATAATATCCCCTGGTTTAACAACCTTCTGATTTGAATGATTTGCAAGTATTTTCTCAATTAAATTCATACATTTAAGATTTGGTAATTTAGTAATTTGTAAGTTGGTAAGTTAATAAATTGGTAAGTTAGTAATCTTGTAATTAAAAATCAGTTAAGTCAATATATAAATTGCCAAATTACTAAATTACAAATTTGCAAAATTATTTAAGCCTTTCCTTAAAAGGTAAAAAGGTCATGAAGTCAGAATGATGAACTATGTATGCCTCAACAGTTCTTTTTACCTGGTCACCTTCACCAGCATGAGCAGCAATAATATGACATACTTCAGCAGGCACTCCGCATTGTTCTGCTAATGAGACGCCAGAAAAAGGATGTCTGAGATATTGTCCGTATTTCCCCTGAACAGCTTTACCACCTTTCAGTTCATACTCCAGTAATTTGCCAACATCAGCAAGAATTGCTCCGGCTATCACCACATCCATATTAACAGGCATTTCATTCTTAAAAAACTCAATCATCTTTTCACCTGCAAGCTTGGCAATATGCACAACAGCTCTCTTATGGTCCATAAAACTTACTTTCAAATCAGGACCACACAAAAGAGTGAAAGGAATAGTTTTTAAATCTTCCGGAATTAATACGCTTTTTTCAAGTGCCAGAATCCATGTATTTTCTGTTTTTTCTCTTAAATCCTTATCCTTTATCCATTCCAATTCTTGTCCCCAAAGTTCTTTTACTTTTTCTTTCATAATATATCAATTTAGTAATATAGCAATTTGGTAATTTAGTAATTTAAAATGATAATCTGTTAATTTGATTATTTTGAAATTCTATCTTTTAATGTTTTACGTGATGAAGTGAATATTGCTGTTAACTCACTAGCTTCATCAATATATGGTTTAATTATTCTTTCAGATAATATATCAGCTTCAATAAGTAATTCGAACCAAAATTGAGTCTCATCTGCTTCTTCTACTACAATGCTTAACTTAGAATAAAATTCAGCTTCTGACCTACCCCGACACGCAGCTCTGTAATTTGATGCAACTGAAGTTGCAGATCTTAGAAGTTGTTTTCCGATTATTTGAGCTTCGATAGTTTTAGGTACATTCTTATAAAATTTCAAAATATTGACAGCAAATAGCTTTGTTCTTTGCCTCAATGTTTCAGCAGTAACGGAAGTATTCATACAGAATAATTTAAGATTATATAATTTAATAAAATTACTAATTTTTAAATTTTCAACTTACCAAGTTACTAAATTACCAAATTACAATTTGGCAATTATTGCATCAGCCATTTGCTGAGTGGAGGCAGCACCTTTAGCAACTGCATCAGGTGTTCCGGGCAGCTTCATCATATCATAAGTTTTCACCTTCCCTTCTTCAACAACCTTAGCAATGGCATTCTGTATCTTTTCAGATATCTTAGGTTCGCCAATATGGTCGAGCATCATGCAAGCAGACATAATCATTGCAATAGGATTAACTATAGAAGGGTTAAAATCTGCATATTTAGGAGCTGACCCGTGAGTAGGTTCGAACACAGCAACATCCTTACCAATATTTGCGCTGCATGCAAAGCCAAGCCCGCCTATCAAGCCAGCAAAGCCATCAGACACAATGTCACCAAACATATTGCCGCTAACAATTACATTATAGTTTTCGGGATTTTTCGTCAGCCACATCATTTGAGCATCAATATTAGTATCCACTACCTTGATTCCGGGGTATTCATTTTTACTCATTTCCTGTGCTATTTTGAGCATCATTCCGGATGTTTCCCTTATAACATTGGGTTTTTCGCATACAGTAACAGTATTAAACCCTCTGTTTTTTGCATATTCAAAAGCTGCTTTGACAATTCTGGTAGTATATTTTTTTGTAAATATCCTTGTAGAAATAGCTAATTCATCTTTAGGGCACCATCCAAAATTCTCGCTGAACTTTTTATGAGTCATAAAAGCATCATATACCTGCTGGGATGGGTTGCTCCATTCTACACCTCCATATAGGCATTCAGTATTCTGACGGAAAATCATAGCATCAACATAAGGCTCCTGCACCTCGCCTTTAGGTCCTCTCCTGATAAAATTCAAAGGATTTCCTTTCATAGTTTTGCAGGGACGCATACAAATATCAAGGTCAAAATGCTGACGCATACTAACTATAGGACTATAATAAACAAAGCCTTTTCCTTTTAAAGAAGGGTCAAGTTCAGCTTCAGCCTTATCCTTTGGTTTGGAAGTAATAGCTCCAAAAAGAGCAATTTTATATTTTTCCAATAGTTGCATTGTTCTGTCTGGTAAAGGATTTCCTTCCTTACACCAGAATTCCCAGCCAATATCACCTTCAACATAATCAGCTTCAAATCCTGCAGCTGATAATACTTTTTTTGCCTCTTCCAATACTACTTTACCTATACCATCTCCCGGCAGAGATACTATTGTTCTTTTTGCCATATAATTTTGAAATTAGAAATTAAAAAATTAGAATAAAACAGAATACAATATTAATAAGATTTAATTAAACAAAATGCAAAAAAAATCAATATTGTTATTTATTAATTTGATATTCAATAAAATAGAGATTAAGAAAAATCGTTTGTAATTATAAACAATGCATTTTATTCTTCATCATGCTCTTCTCTATTTTTATTTGAGAATATTTTATATCCCCATCTGAAAAACTTGAGAAATTCATAAGCACTGCCTAAAAAGGAATCTGCAATTTTCGCAGATAAATGTTCAAATGTGAATTTTCCGGCTAAGGAATTAAAGTGATCATTAATCCTTTCTTCAGAAAGAGATATTTGGAATTGAAGCCTTTCTTTTTCAATTTCAATATCTTTAAAAGATTCTATTTTTCTAAATTTATCAGTTTTCATAATAGTTAATTTTTTTCTTCCGGAAAGATAATCTTCATGAGGTTTTTGATAACATTTCTGTCTATAAGTTGTTTTTTGAAAACATAGAATATAACAGCAAACAAAAGGTAAAACCCGGCCATAATAACGAAACCCCATTTAGGAGAATCTACTAATTCGCCAAGCCAAAGAGCTAAAGCAATGGTAATAAAGAAGACACTAAAGAAAACTATTAGAATCATAATTATAGATGACAATAAATATGATTGAAATTTTCCAACTTTTTCAAATGTAGTCAGAAGGTATAAATCTGCTTTAGCAGTTATATAATTTTTAATATTTTCAACTAACCCGGAAATATTGTCAGAAATTGTGTCTTTCATATTTTTATACTAAGGTTATAATTTTGAATTATTTTCTTAATCTTAATCCATCAAATACTTATAATATTGAATGTACTTTCCCTTCCTGTGTTATTAATTAATCTGGAAATGATTTAACAGTTAATTAAAACATCACAATATGAATCAGATAGTCTTACAAATCTGATAAATCTTATAAATCCATTTATGGATAATTACTCAGGATTTACCTCAGCTTTTTCACCATGATTTGATTTAATTTTATCCTTCATATTTTTCACCTCTTTCTTAAGAGTATTGTATTTTTCAGATAAATCCTCGCCAATATCTTCGGCTTTATCTTTCAGTTTTTTTCTTGTAACAGACCCCTTGTCGGGTGCGAACAATATTCCACATATTGCTCCGATTGCTGCTCCAGCTATTAAAGAGAAAATAGCTACTTTCGATGTGTTTTTCATAATTAAAATTTTTTAATTGTTAAAAAATTACTTAAATATAATTAGTTCACAAATATACACAAATTTCTTTAAAAACGCAGCATTTATTTTTAAAATTGATAATAATTAACTAATCTAATAATAATATGCGATGATGTTGCGTTAAACAACCATGGAAAATATATTTATTAATAAAATCAATTATGCTTATGGACAAATTTACTATATCAGATGATATTATCCGTTATATCTATAAAGAAACGGACAAAGACGAGGATAAGAAAATAAAACATGCCCTTTATCAAAACCCTGAACTGAGTCAGGAATATAAGAATTTGAAAGAGACCTGTAAATATTTAAATTATCTGAATGTTTCCCCATGCAGAGAATTAATCAATAAAATTCTCAATTATTCTGTTAAAATAAATAATTTTGGGCAAACTAATTTGAATGAAAAATCAGCCATCAGTAATCAATAAACTGAAAACTGATTAGAATAAAATGTTTTTTTCTCACAACTCTCTACTCAGTACTCACTACTATAAAAATTATGTCTCTAAAGATTAATAATCTCACCAAGATTTACGGTGAGCAGAAAGCACTTGATAATGTATCATTAGAAATTGCTTCTGCAGAAGTTGTAGGTTTGTTGGGTCCTAACGGAGCCGGTAAAACTACCATGATGCGTATCATAACATGTTTTATACCTCCCTCTTCCGGAGAAGTTTCTGTATGTGGTTATAATATTTTCGAACAATCCATAGAAGTCAGAAAAAAAGTCGGTTATCTGCCCGAAAACAATCCTCTCTATCTTGAAATGTATGTGTTGGAATACCTGCAATACCTTGCAGGCATCTACAAGTTGGGCAAGAACTCCGCAGAAAGAATTAAGGAAATGATTGAAATTACAGGCTTAGGCAAAGAACAGAAAAAGAAAATAGGTGCACTATCAAAAGGTTATCGGCAAAGAGTCGGACTGGCACAGGCTATGATACATAATCCTGATGTTCTCATATTAGACGAACCCACATCCGGATTAGACCCTAACCAGATAGTAGATATAAGGAATCTAATAAAAAAGATAGGTAAAGAAAAAACTGTTCTTATATCCACACACATTATGCAGGAGGTAGAAGCGGTATGCGGCAGAGTTATTATAATTGATAAAGGCAAAATAATAAAGGATGACAGAACTGAGAATTTGCATAAAATATCTATTAATAAAGAAACAGTAATTGTAGAATTCAATTCAAAAGTAACACAGGGCATGTTAAATTCATTGGATGGAATTATGAAAGTTAATAATGTAAGAGGTAATATCTGGGAGATAGAAACTAAAGCAGGTATAGATATAAGAACAGATATTTTTCACTTTGCAGTTAAGCATGACATTGCAGTAATATCAATGCAAAAGGAAGAAAATACCTTAGAAGAAGTTTTTCAGCAACTTACTAAATAGTCGTAAGTAAAAACATAAACACAAAGTAAATTAATATATTTTTCTTTCAGAATTAAATAAATTATTAATTTTGCATTATAAACAGGTGGAAAAATTTGATTGATTGCAACCACAATAAAACAATGCTAAAACAATATTTTCCCCACCAATCAAATCAGTTCATCTTATTAGTTCGTAGTTCAGGGTTTATAGTTATGTTAATTTAAAATCACTAATTCGATAAATTACCTATTTACTAAATTTAAATTTTAAAAGTTATGTCATATTTATTCACATCAGAATCAGTATCAGAAGGACATCCTGATAAAGTAGCAGACCAAATATCAGATGCATTATTAGACGAATTCCTTAAATGGGATCCTGAATCAAAGGTTGCCTGCGAAACACTTATAACGACAGGTTTAGTTGTTTGCAGCGGTGAGGTAACAACAGAAGGCTG